>NZ_JBEYIX010000005.1:0-202324 GCF_040636055.1 Micromonospora sp. NPDC006766
GGGTGACCGGCGCAGGGATCAAGCCTGACCGCCCGGAGCCGGTCACCCTCGCCCCCAGCCCCCAACAGCAACCAGCCCACCCAGAGCAACCAGCCCTCCAACCGTCAACGACGACGGAACCGCAGCGCCAGAGCAGCGACACTCCCCCAGATCCCCCGGCGGAACAGCAGCACGACCAGGACGAAGATGCCGCCGGTCACCAGCCCGATGGCCTCGAAGCCGGAGAACGACAGCCAGTCCTCCAGGCGCACCACCAGCGCCGCCCCGAGCACCCCGCCCCAAAGCGTGCCGATGCCGCCGAGCACCACCACGATGACCGCCTTGCCGGAGGTGGTCCAGTGCAGCACGTCGAGGGAGACGAACCGGTGGCCGACGGCGAAGAGTCCGCCACCGAGCCCGGCGAGGAAGCCGGAGAGGACGAACGCGGTCAGCTTGTAGCGGTGGACCGGGTAGCCGAGCGCACGGGCCCGCGCCGGGTTGTCCCGGATGCCGACCAGCACCCGGCCGAACGGCGAGTGGACGATCCGCCAGGCGGCGGCGAGCCCGAGCAGCACGATCGGCAGCACCGCGTAGTAGAAGTAGTAGTCGTCGGTCAGGTCGACCCCGAAGAAGGAGCGGGTCACCCCCTGGAGGCCGTTCTCACCCCCGGTGATTGATCGTCGATCGTTGGCCACGTAGTAGACCAGCTGCGCGAAGGCCAGGGTGACCATCGCGAAGTAGATCCCGGTCCGTTTGACCGCGAGGTAGCCGATCGGCAGCGCGAGCAGCGCGGCGGCCAGAGCCCCGGCCAGCACGGCGGCCGGGAACGGCAGACCGGCGTGGATCGCCACCAGGCCGGTGACGTACGCCGAGGTGCCCCAGAAGGCGGCGTGACCGAAGGACAGCAGCCCGGTGAAGCCGAGCAGCAGGTCCACCGAGACGGCGAAGAGCGCCCAGCACAGGATGTCCACCGCGACCGCCGGATACAGCCCGTTGGGCAGCCAGAGCGCCCCGAGCAGACCGATCGCGAGCAGCACGTACCGGACCCAGCCGGGTGCCCGGGCGACGGTGAGCAGCCCCGACGGGGGTGCCGGGCGAGCCGTGTCGACGGAGCTGCTCATGCGGGTGCCTCCTCGCGGCCGAACAGGCCGGCCGGGCGCCAGAGCAGCACCGCGGCCATCACCACGAACACGACGGTCTGCGACACGATCGGAAAGTCCGACAGGTACGCCTCGCCCCACGCCTGGATCAGGCCAATGCCGAAGCCGGCGGCGACCGAGCCGAAGATCGAGCCGAGCCCACCGATCACCACCACCGCGAAGACCACGATGATCAGGTCGGCGCCCATCAGCGGGTTCACCGCGCGCATCGGCGCGGCGAGCACCCCGGCCAGCCCGGCCAGGGCGATCCCGAACCCGAAGACCGGGGTGATCCACCTGCCTACGTCGATGCCGAAGGCCCGGGTCAGCTCGGGCCGCTCGGTGGCCGCCCGGACCACCATGCCGACCCGGGTACGCCCCAGCACCCACCACACCGCCCCGCAGAGCAGCACGGTGAAGCCGAGGATGAACACCCGGTACGTGGGAAAGTCGAACAGCCCGAAGTCGACCGTCCCGGTCAGCTCGGCGGGGGTGGCGTACGGGCTGGACTGCGCGCCGTACCGGGACCGGACCAGGTCCTGCAGGATCAGCGTCAGGCCGAAGGTGAGCAGGAAGTTGTAGAGCGGGTCGAGCCGGGTCAGCCGGTGGATCACCGCCCGTTCCAGGATCATGCCGAGCAGCCCCAGCGCGACCGGCACGATCACCAGCGCCGCCCAGAACGGCACGCCCGCCTCGGCGAGCAGCACGTACGCCCCGAACGCGCCGAGCATGTAGAAGGCGCCGTGGGCGAAGTTCACCACCCGGAGCAGGCCGAAGATGACCGCGAGCCCGAGGGCGAGCAGGGCGTAGAACGCCCCGCCCACCAACCCGTTGAACGTGTTCTGCGCGAAGCCAGACATCGAGTCGTCACATCTGGCAGTCGGCCGACGGGGCGCGGAACGCCTCCCCGGCAGGGATGGTCTTGAGGACCTTGACGTAGTCCCACGGCTCGGTCACCTCGGCCTCCGGCTTCACCTGGGCCAGGTACGCGTCGTGGATCACCCGGTGGTCCTCGGCGCGGATCTTGCCGTTGCGCAGGAAGAGGTCGTTGACCTCCTTGCCTTCGAGGCCCTTGATCACGGTGTCCGCGTCGTCGGTGCCGGCGACCTGCGCCGCCTCCAGGTACTGCGTGGCGGCGGAGTAGTTGGCCGCGTGCGCGAAGGACGGCCGGGTGCCCGTCTCCTTCTGGAACCGGTCGGCCCACTCCCGGTTCTGCTGGTCGAAGTTCCAGTACCAGGAGTCGGTGTAGGTGGTGCCGTCGAGCGCGGCCGGGGTGAGCGAGTGGATGTCGGTGATGGTCATCAGGCCCACGGCCAGCCCGATGCCCTTGTCCCGCAGCTTGAACTCGTTGTACTGCTTGACCACGTTGACCAGCTCCGCGCCGGCCTGCATCGTGCCGAGCACCTGTGGCTTCGGGTTCAGCGTCGGGGCCTTGAGCAGGTACGACGAGTAGTCGCCGCTGGTGTTTGGGAACGGAGCGCCGTCCTTGCCGACCACCGAGCCGCCGGCGGCGGTGATGGCCGCGGAGAAGTTCTTCTCCATGTCCTGCCCGAAGGCGTAGTTCGGGTAGAGGATGTACCAGTTCTTGCCGATCTGCTCGGTGGTCACCGTGCCCGTGCCGTGGGCCAGCATGTAGGTGTCGTACGCGTAGTGGAACGTGTACTTGTTGCAGCTCTTGCCGGTCAGGTCGGTGGTGGCCGCGCCGATGTTGAAGTAGAGCCTCTTCTTCTCCTTGGCCACGTCGGCGACCTTGAGGGCGGCCGAGGAGGTCGGCACGTCGAGGATGATGTCCACGCCCTTGCGGTCGTACATCTCCCGGGCCCTGCTGTCGGCCACCTCCGGCTTGTTCTGATGGTCGGCGGTCTCCACCGAGATGTTCTTGGTGATCGCCTTGTCGCCGTACTTTGCCTTGAAGTCGGCGACGGCCATTTCCACGGCCTTGACCGAGTTCTTCCCGGACAGCTCCGAGTAGGCGCCGGACTGGTCGTTGAGGACGCCCAGCACGATCTTGCCGTCGGTCACCTTCTGGTCGCCGCCAGACCGCGGACCACCGCCGCCGCAGCCGGTGACCAGCGCCGCCACCGCCGCCGAGGCGGCGGCCACACCCACGCTCCTACGCATCTCGATCCCTCCCGTACCGCGCGGTTTGCGCGGGTCAGCCGTCGTTTCAGATGCCGAGGTACGCCAGCAGCTCGCGCTCCCGCGAGCGCACCTCGGAGTTGTCCATCGCCTCCGCGACGCGTCCCTCGGCCAGCAGGTAGTGCCGGTCGGCGACGCCGGTGGCGAAGTGCAGGTTCTGCTCGACCAGCAGGACGGTCACGCCGTGTTGCTTGGCCTCCCGCAGCAGGTCACCGACCTGCTGCACGAGCAGCGGCGACAGCCCTTCGGTGGGCTCGTCGCAGAGCAGCAGCCGGGCGCCCATCCGCAGCACCCGGGCCAGCGCGAGCATCTGCTGCTCGCCGCCGGAGAGCGTGGTGGCCGCCGAGTCGCGCCGGTGGTAGAGGGCGGGGAACGCCTCGTAGACCCGCTCCAGCGGCCACGGGTCGGGGCCGATTCGGGGCGGCAGGGTGAGGTTCTCGGTGACGCTGAGGGTGGCGTACGCGCCGCGGTCGTCGGGGACCCAGCCGAGCCCGAGCCGCGCCCGCTTGTGCGCCGGCTGCCGGGTGAGATCCGCGCCGTCCAGGGTGACCGTGCCGCGCTGGCCGGGGTGCAGCCCCATCACGCAGCGCAGCAGGGTGGACTTGCCGGCGCCGTTGCGGCCGACCAGGGTGACCACCTCGCCGGCGGCCACCTCCAGGCTCACCTCCCGCAGCACCCGCGCCTCGCCGTACCAGGCGGAGAGGTTGTCAATGCGCAGCATCGCTGGCTCCCAGGTAGGCGGTGATGACCCGCTCGTCGGCCCGGACCCGCTCGTACGGCCCCTCGACCAGGACCTTGCCGGCCTGCAGGACGGTGACGGTGTCGGCGAGCCGGCCGACGACGCTCATGTTGTGCTCGACCATGACCACGGTCCGGCCCTGGCGGACCGTGGCGATCAGGTCGACGGTGCGGTCGACGTCCTCCAGACCCATGCCGGCGGTGGGCTCGTCGAGCAGCAGCACCTGCGGGTCGAGGGCGAGGGCGATGGCCAGCTCCAGGGCCCGCTTGCGCCCGTACGCGAGGGCCTCGGCCGGCGCCTCGGCCAGCTCGGCGAGGTCGACCATGGCCAGCAGTTCGTCGGCCCGGTCCCGGTAGCGGCGCATCAGCTTGGCCGAGCGCCAGAACCGCCAGCCCAGCCCGCTGGGCGACTGGAGGGCCAGCGCCACATGTTCCCGCGCGGAGAGCTGCGGGAAGAGGCTGGTGATCTGGAAGGAGCGGGCCACGCCGAGCCGGGCGACCCGCTCCGGCGGCAGCCCGGTCACGTCCCGCCCGGCCAGCTCGATCCGCCCGGCGGTGGGTGCCAGGAAGCCGGTGAGCAGGTTGAACAAGGTGGTCTTGCCGGCGCCGTTCGGGCCGACGAGGGCGTGCACGGTCCCCGGCGCCACGTCGAGGTCGACACCGTCGACCGCCCGGAAGCCCCGGAAGTCCCGGGTCAGCCCACGGGCTGACAGGAGTGCTTGCCCGGCCATCGCCACACCCTCCGTAGGTTTCCGGGGCGACGGCCGGGCCGGTGACCGGGGCCACAGGAGGCGTCGCGTGCAGGCAACCTACGGCGTGCCGTAGCAGTCGAGCTATGTCGATTCCCCACACTTTCGCCCCGCGTCGGACGGGCGCTGTCCCCACCGGACCGCACCCGCCCGCCTCCCTTCACCGGGCTCGAGGGGCATCGTCGAGGGTCTACATGTGGGGGGCCACCGTCACCGGGCGGCGGCGTACTCGGGCAGGGTCAGGCCGTCGGCCTTGCTGAAGAACAGCCGGGTGGCGAGCCCGCGCAGCGGACGGGAGGTCATCGCCCGCATGGACACGTCGCGCAGCCTGATCGCCGTGCGGGTGGCCGGCAGGAAACCGGAGATCCCGGCGCCGCCGGGCAGTTCCTGCCCCCGCGCCACGTGCGCCCGCAGCGCCTCCTCGTAGCGGCGGTACGCGACCGCGTGGTCGCCGTCGGCGGCGGCCAGTTCACCGGCGAGCACGTACGCCCCGACCAGGGACAGGCTGGTGCCCTGCCCGGTCAGCGGGGACGGGCACCAGGCGGCGTCGCCGAGCAGGGCCACCCGCCCCGCGTACCAGCTGTCCATCCGCACCTGCCCGTACCGGTCGAAGTAGAAGTCCGGCGCGTCGGCCATGGCGGCCAGCAGTTCGGCCGCCCGCCAACCGACGTCGGCGAAGCGCTCGGCGAGCAGGCGCTGCTGGGCAGCCCGGTCCCGGCGGTCCACGTCCAACGTCGACGAGGTGAAGCTGAACAGGGCGTTGGTCCGGCCGTGCCGGGTCGGGCGGGTCCCCACCACCCGGCCGCCCGGGGCGTTGTGCAGCTGGAACCAGCCCGTCCGGTCCGGGTACGGGGTGCTGAAGTGCGCCAGATAGGCCCCGAGCGGCCGGACGTACGCCGACTCGGGGCCGAACGCGAGCGCCCGGGTCCGGGAGTGCGACCCGTCGGCCCCCACCACCAGGGCGACGGTGCGCGGGGCAGAGCGGGCGAAGGTGAGCCGCACCCCGTCGTCGGTCTGGGTCAGCGTCTCGATCGAGTCCTCGAAGACGTACTCCACGTCGGCGCGGGTCTCCTCGTAGAGCAGCCGGGCCAGGTCGCCGCGCTCGATCTCGAGGTCGGCGACGATGCCCTCGCCGTCGAACGCGTGCACCGGCAGCCGGCAGGTCACCGCGCCCCGCGCGTCCACGTACGCCATGCCCTGCTCGTGGACGCCCTCGGCGCGTACCCGGCCGGTCAGCCCCATCCGGTCGAGCACCTCGCGGGCGGTCCCCCGCACGTCGACCGCCTGCCCGCCGGGGCGCAGCCCGGGCGACCGTTCCACGACGGTGACGGCGAAGCCGTACCGGCGCAGCCAGAAGGCGAGGGCGGGGCCGGCCACACCGGCACCGGAGATGAGCACGGTCCTGTCGTCCATCACAGCGCTCCCAAGGTCATGCGTACACCGTCGATCCCGGTCCGCGTCGGGTTCGGAAGGAACGGTAGGTCCACGGTGGAACACGTGCCCGTCCTGACCTAGTACGCTGCCCCGGCGAGGGCCGTCTGCGGCACCTCGTACTAGTACGCCGGAGGTGAGTCCGTGGCCGGGTCGGAGCCGCCGTACCGGCGGATCGCCGGGGAAATCCGCCGCCGCATCGCGGTCGGGGAGCTGCGCCCGGGCGACCCGGTGCCGTCAGCCCGGCAGCTCACCCGCGAGCACGGGGTGGCCATCGCCACCGCCACCAAGGTCCTCGCCCTGTTACGCGACGAGGGGCTGGTGCTGACCCGGTCGGGGGCCGGCACGGTGGTCGCCCCGTCCCGCGCGGCGGTGCCCCGGGCCCGCCAGAGCGCCGACGGGCCGGAGCTGAGCCGGGAACGGCTGGTGCGTACCGCGATCGCCCTGGCCGACGCGGGCGGCCTGGCCGCGGTCTCGATGCGGCAGCTCGCCGCCGACCTGGGCGTGGCCACCATGTCGCTGTACCGGCACGTGCGCGGCCGGGACGACCTGGTGCTGGCGATGGCCGACACGGCGCTGGCCGACGCGCCACTGCCGGCCGTGCCGCCGGCCGGCTGGCGGGCCCGCCTGGAGCTGCTCGCCCGCGCCCAGTGGGCGATCTACCTACGGCACCGCTGGCTGCCGCACGTCATCTCGATGTCCCGCCCGCAGCCGCTGCCGAACGGCATGGCGCACAGCGAGTGGGCGCTGCGCGCCACGGCCGGTCTCGGTCTGGACACCCAGCTGCGCTGGCACGCGGCGCTGACGCTGATGGCGTACGTCCGGGGCATCGCCACCGGCCTGGAGGCGCAGGCGCACGCCGAGCAGGACACCGGCCTCACCGACGAGCAGTGGATGGAGACGCACGAGGCGACGTTCCACCAGATGATGACCAGCGGCCGGTACCCGACCCTGGCGGCGCTGAACGAGGAGGTCGACCTGAACCTGGACACCGTCTTCGAGTTCGGCCTGCACCGGCTGCTGGACGGCTACGCCGTGATGATCGAGAAGAACGCCTAGTCGTCGCTCGTCAGCGCGTCCAGCGCCCGGTCGACGTCCTCCTCCGTGGTGTAGAGGTGGAACGAGGCGCGGACCCGGCCGGCGCGCACCGCCGCCCGCACCCCGGCCCGGGCCAGCTTCTCGGCCGCGTCGGGCACCTCCACCGTCACGATCGCGCTGTCGCCCGGTGGCCGGCCCAGCCCGGCGAGGAACCGGTTGGCCAGCGCCACATCGTGTTCGCGCACGGCGGGCAGCCCGACCTCGGCGAGCAGTTCCAGGGCGGGCGCGGCCCCGACGTAGCTGAACCAGGCCGGCGAGATGTCGAAGCGCCGGGCGTCGTCGGCCAGCCGCAGCGGCGGCCCGTAGTAGGAGGCGTGCACGTTCTCGCCCGCGTACCAGCCGGCGGCGTCGGGGCGCAGCCGCTCGCGCAGTGCCGGGGCCAGGTAGGCGAAGGCCGCGCCGCGCGGCGCCATCAGCCACTTGTACGCCGACACCACCACCGCGTCCGCCAGCCCTGCGGCGAAGGGCAGCCAGCCGCACGCCTGGGTGGCGTCCACCGAGACGAGGGCACCGTGCGCCCGGGCCGCCGCGACGATCTCCTCGTACGGGGCGACGCTCCCGTCGGAGGACTGCACGAGGCTGAACGCGACGAGGTCGGTGTCGGCGTCGATCGCGTCGACCAGCCCGGCGAGCGGGACGGTGCGGACCCGCACCCCGCGCTCCCGCTGCACCAGCCAGGGGAACAGGTTGGAGGTGAACTCCACCTCCGGCACGACCACCGTGGCTCCCGCCGGCAGCCCGGCGGCCACCGGAGCGAGCAGCTGCGACGCGTTGCTGCCGATCGCCACGTCCACCGGGGCCACCCCGACCAGCCCGGCGAACGCGGTCCGGGCCCGCTCGGCCGCCTCACCCCAGCCCTCCCACGAGATTCGCCCCACCCGCCAGTCGGCCAGGGCGTCCTGCAGCGCCGTCCAGCCCGGCTCGGGCGGCAGCCCGTAGCTGGCGGTGTTCAGCCAGCCGGGCTCCGGCTGCCACAGCTTCCGTGCCTGTTCCAGATCCATGCCACCGACAGTAACGATCATCGACGGGTGCCGAGGCGGCCAATTCGCGGTCGGCGGCTCTCACTCCCGGACGCGGAGCAACTCGGTCGTGGACGTGCGTCGATACTGCCCGAGCCGGCCCGCCAGCACCTTGTCCCGGGCGACTACCTTGATGATCGACTCAGCACACCATCCCCGTGAAAGGTGCCGCGCACATGCCGTCCGGCTTCACTCTCGCGATCGTCACCGCCCTCGTCGCGGCCGTCGCCGCCGCCGTCGCACTGTTGAGCCCGCCGCGTCGCGCCGTGCGGCGGCAGGGCACCCTGGCGGCGGTCGGCGCTCTGGTCGCCACGCTCCTGCTCACCATCGGGTCGAGCGCCCACACGGTGCCGATCCGCTCGGTCGGCATCGTCACCAGCTTCGGCAAACCGACCGGTAAGGTCACCGGCTCCGGCCTGAAGTGGACCGCGCCGTGGCAGCGGGTCGGCGAGTGGGACGCCGGGCGGCAGAAGTACGACCACATCGGCAGCAACAACTGCGTCCGGGTGCGTACCGGCACCCTCGCCGACGCGTGCGTCGAGGTGCTGATCGAGTGGCAGGTCCGGCCCGAGAACGCCCCGCATCAGTTCATGGACTACAAGGGCGACTTCGTCAGCTTCCGCGGGCAGCGGGTCGGCGTCCAGCTCGACAGCGCCGTGAACGACGCCTTCGCCAGCTACAACCCGTTGGAGCGGATCGACGCGAAGACCGGCAGCCTGAACGTCGACCTCAAGCCGTTCGCGACGAGCATCAAGACCAACGCCGAGGGTCGGCTGGCCGCGGACGTCGACATCCTGTCGGTCACCATCACCCGGGTCAACCACGACGAGAAGACCGAGGGCAACATCAAGGCGTTCCAGGACAAGCTCGCCCAGACCCGCAACCTGGAACAGGATCGCCGCAACGCCGAGATCCAGAAGCAGATCACCGAGACCAACGCCAAGGTGGACAAGGTGACCCGCTGCCTGGAGATCGCCGAGAAGAACGGCAGCACGCCGGGCCTGTGCATCAACCCGGGCATCGTCACCGGCACCGGCAAGTGACCGACCGGCCGGTCTGAGCCCACGACCGGCTCAGGCGGGAACGGGCGCACGCGGTGCCCGTTCCCGCGCCGGTCTCCGCCTCTCCGGGTCGCGTCGACCCAGCGGTGCGGCGTGCGGTTAGGCCACCGCCGGCGTCAGCAGCCGGCGAACGGCGGCGGTGATGAACGCGATCAACGCGGCACTGACGACGTTCACCGCGACAGCGACAAGAATCTGACTCATCTTCTACTCCTCGGATTGCCTCTTCCGATGGCGCGCACCGAGCGGCACGCCGTCGGGGAAGCGTAGGGATCCGAGATGACGAGCAGGTTTACTCAGAGTGATATCCCCTGGTCAGGCCGGGCATCCGGGGTAGGTCAGCTCACGTTGGCCGGGCCGAGGACGCTCTTCAGGTCGCCCATCAGCGCGGTGGTGGGGGCCACCCGGAACAGCCCGAGCCGCCACGTCTCGACCTTGCCACCCCGGTGGAGCTTGACGTGCACCTCGGTGTCCCCGGGGTGCAGCACCAGGGTCTCCTTCAGCCGCTCGGCCAGCGGCGGAGTCAACCGGTGCACCGGGATGGTCAGGGTGATCGGCTTGTTCGCCGGGTTGCTGCTGATGTCGGGCATCTGCATGTCCATCGCCATGATGCGCGGGGTGTCGTCGCGCCGGTCGACCCGGCCCTTGACCACCACGATGGCGTCCTCGGCGATGTACTGGCCGATCACCTCGTACGTGTTGGGGAAGAACAGCGTTTCCACGCCGCCGGCCAGGTCCTCCAGGGTGGCCGAGGCCCAGGCCCGGCCCTGCTTGGTGACCCGGCGCTGCACCCCGGAGAGGATGCCGGCCAGGGTGACCACCGCACCGTCAGGCACGGTCCCCTCCTCGGAGAGGGCGGCGATGGTCGTGTCGGCCGCCGCGCCGAGCACATGCTCCAGGCCGAACAGCGGATGGTCGGAGACGTACAGGCCGAGCATCTCGCGTTCGAAGGCGAGCTTGTCCCGCTTGTCCCACTCCCCCTCGCCGATGGTCGGCATCACGGTGGTGCTGGTGGCCGCCTCGACGTCGCCGAACCCGGCGCCGAAGAGGTCGTACTGGCCGACCGCCTCCTTGCGCTTGACGTCGGCGTACGCGTCGATGGCGTCGGCGTGCACGGCGAGCAGGCCCTTACGCGGGTGGCGAAGCGAGTCGAACGCCCCGGCCTTGATCAGGGATTCGATGGTCTTCTTGTTGCAGACCACCGCATCCACCTTGGACAGGAAGTCGTAGAAGTCGGCGTAGGCGCCCTTCTCGTCGCGGCAGCGCATGATCGAGGTGACCACGTTCGCGCCGACGTTGCGGATGGCGGCAAGGCCGAAGCGGATGTCCTTGCCGACCGGGGTGAACGGCCCGGCCGAGGTGTTCACGTCGGGCGGCAGCACCTGGATGCCCATCCGCCGGCACTCCGACAGGTAGAGCGCCATCTTGTCCTTGTCGTCGCCGACGGAGGTGAGCAGCGCGGCCATGTACTCGGCCGGGTAGTGCGCCTTCAGGTACGCCGTCCAGTACGACACCAGCCCGTACGCGGCGGAGTGGGCCTTGTTGAACGCGTAGCCGGCGAACGGGACGAGCACGTCCCACACCGCCTGGATCGCCTCGTCGGAGTAGCCGCGCTCGCGGCAGCCGTCCCGGAACGGGACGAACTCCTTGTCGAGGATCTCCTTCTTCTTCTTGCCCATCGCCCGGCGCAGCAGGTCGGCCTGGCCGAGGCTGTAACCGGCGAGAATCTGCGCGGCGCGCTGCACCTGCTCCTGGTAGACGATCAGGCCGTACGTCGGGGCGAGGATCTCCCGCAGCGGCTCCTCCAACTCCGGGTGGATCGGCGTGATCTCCTGGAGGTTGTTCTTGCGCAGCGCGTAGTTGGTGTGCGAGTCGACGCCCATCGGGCCGGGCCGGTAGAGCGCCAGGACGGCGGAGATGTCCTCGAAGTTGTCCGGCTTCATCAGCCGCAGCAGCGAGCGCATCGGGCCGCCGTCGAGCTGGAACACGCCGAGCGTGTCGCCCCGGGCCAGCAGCTCGTAGGCGGCCTTGTCATCCAGCGGCAGGGCCAGCAGGTCCAGCTCCTTGCCGTGGTTGAGCTGGATGTTCTTGACCGCGTCGTCGATGATCGTCAGGTTGCGCAGGCCGAGGAAGTCCATCTTCAACAACCCGAGCGACTCGCACGTCGGGTAGTCGAACTGGGTGATGATGGCGCCGTCGGCGTCCCGCCGCATCAGCGGGATGTGGTCGATGATCGGCTCGGCGGACATGATGACGCCGGCGGCGTGCACGCCGGTCTGCCGGATCAGCCCCTCGATGCCGCGCGCGGTGTCGATGACCTTCTTGACGTCCGGCTCCGACTCGTAGAGGCCACGGATTTCGCCGGCCTCCGCGTAGCGGGGGTGCTTCGGGTCGAAGATGCCCGACAGCGGGATGTCCTTGCCCATCACCGCCGGGGGCATCGCCTTGGTGATCCGGTCACCGACCGCGTACGGGTAGCCGAGCACCCGGGCCGAGTCCTTGATCGCGGCCTTCGCCTTGATCGTGCCGAAGGTGGCGATCTGGGCGACCTTGTCCTCGCCCCACTTGTCGGTGACGTACCGGATCACCTCACCGCGCCGACGCTCGTCGAAGTCGATGTCGACATCGGGCATCGACACGCGCTCGGGGTTGAGGAACCGCTCGAAGATCAGGCCGTGCGGGATCGGGTCCAGGTCGGTGATGCCCAGGGCGTACGCGACCAGCGAGCCGGCGGCCGAGCCGCGGCCCGGGCCGACGGCGATGCCCTGACTCTTGGCCCACTGGATGAAATCCGCGACCACGAGGAAGTACGACGGGAAGCCCATCTGGATGATGACGCCCAGCTCGTACTCCGCCTGGGCGACGTGCCCCTCCGGGATGCCGTTCGGGAAACGGCGATCCAGCCCCTTGAACGTCTCCTTGCGGAACCAGGACTCCTCGGTCTCCCCCTCGGGGATCGGGAACCGTGGCATCAGGTTGTGGAACTCGAACATCCCGGTCGGGTCGACCTTCTCGGCGACCAGCAGGGTGTTGCGGCAGCCCTGAAGCCACAGCTCGGAGGTGTCGACCGCGCGCATCTGCTCGGCCGACTTGATGTAGTAGCCCCCGCCCTCGAGCCGGAACCGGTTCGGGTCGGAGATGTTGCTGGCGGTCTGCACGCAGAGCAGCACGTCGTGCGCCTCGGCCTGGTCCTCGCGGGTGTAGTGCGAGTCGTTGGTGACCACCGGCGGGAGGTCGAGCTTCCGGCCGATCTCGACCAGCCCGTCCCGGACCCGCTTCTCAATGTCCAGGCCGTGGTCCATGACTTCCAGGAAGTAGTTTTCCTTGCCGAAGATCTCCTGATAGCTCGCGGCGACCTTGAGCGCCTCGTCGAACTGGCCCAGCCGCAGCCGGGTCTGCACCGCCCCGGACGGGCAGCCGGTGGTGGCCATGATCCCGTCGGCGTACTCGGCGATCAACTCCATGTCCATCCGGGGCCACTTGATGTAGTGGCCCTCGATGGAGGCGCGCGAGTTGAGCTTGAAGAGGTTGTGCAGGCCGTTCTTGTTCTGCGCCCACATGGTCATGTGGGTGATCGCGCCGTTACCGGAGACGTCGTCGCTCTTCTGCTCCGGACGACCCCACTTGACCCGCTGCTTGTGGAAGCGCGACTCCGGCGCGACGTACGCCTCGACGCCCAGGATCGGCGTGACCCCGGCGGCCATGGCCTGCTTGTAGAAGTCGTTCGCGCCGTGCATGTTGCCGTGGTCGGTCATCGCCACCGCCGACATCCCCTGCCGGCTGACCTCGGCGAACAGGTCCTTCAGCCGGGCCGCGCCGTCGAGCATCGAGTACTCGGTGTGCACGTGCAGATGCGCGAACGAATCAGCCATGCGGCGACGCCCCCCGGCGGTTGGATCTTGATGGTCGGAGCCGACCGGCACTTACCCTACCCAGGCCGTCCGGCCGGCTCCACCGTCCGCGCCGGAGGTGGTCTCCGTCTCGCCCGGCTCCTCGTCGCGGGCCGGAACACTCCCCTCCGAGCACCGATGCCACCCAGTATTGCCCGACACACGATACAGTGCGTCTCGACAATAGTGTGTGGCACACAGTATGGTGTGAGGCATGGCAATCGAGGAGATCCTGCGGACCCATCTCCAGGAATTGCGGCGCGGCACCGTCGTGGTGGCGAGCCTGCTGGCCCTGCGTCGGACGGACTACGGCTACGCGCTGCTGCAACGGCTGAACGCCCACGGCTTCCCGGTCGACGCGAACACGCTCTATCCCCTGCTCCGGCGGCTGGAGGAGCAGGGCCTGCTGACCAGCGAGTGGAACACCGAGGAGAGCCGGCCGCGCAAGTTCTACCGCACCAGCGACGCCGGCGAAGCACTGCTGGCCAGCCTCCTCGACGACCTCGCCGCCGTGCAGACCTCCGTCACCAGCCTCGTCGAAGGAGTGGACCGATGAGTTCCCTGACCGACCGCTACGTCGCCGCCACCCTTCGGGCGGTCCCGACGCAGCGCCGCACCGAGATCGCGGCCGAGCTGCGCGCCTCCATCGAGGACATGATCGACGGGCGCACCGAAGCCGGGCAGGAGCGGGGCACCGCGGAGCGCGAGGTGCTCACCGAGCTGGGCAATCCCGAGCAGCTCGCCGCCCGCTACACCGACCGCCGGTTGCAGCTCATCGGCCCGCGCTACTACCTGATCTGGTGGCGGCTGCTCCGGCTGCTGCTCAGCTTCATCCCCGCCCTCGCGGGTGTCGTGACCGGTGCGGTCAAGGCGACGGTCGGTGGCGATCTCGACGCGGGAATCAGCGTCGGGATCACCACCGCGTTCGAGGCCGCGGTGCAGATCGTCTTCTGGGTCACCGTCGTCTTCGCCGTGCTCGAACGCACCAACACGCCGCTGAACCTGCCCGAGTGGAGCGTCGACCAGCTGCCGGAGGCTCCGCAGGAGCGACAGGTGAGCTTGGTCGACACCTGCTTCTCGATCGCCTTGCTGGTGTTTTTCATCGCGTGCTTCCCGTGGCAGCACTTCCAGCCCTGGCTCTCGGGCGACGGTTCCCGGCTGCCGATCATCGACCCGGCGCTGTGGGGCTCCTGGCTGCCGGTGCTGCTGGCGGTGCTGGTCGCCAGCATCGGTCTGGAGCTCGCGAAGTACCGGGCCCGCAGGTGGACCTGGCCGCTGATCGCGGTCAGGGCCGTGCTCGACCTCGCGTTCGCTGTGCCGCTCGCCTGGCTGCTGCTCACCGACCGGCTGCTCAACCCGGACCTCGTCCAGCGGTTCGAGTGGCTGCGCGAGGGCGGCACCCAGGACGTGGCCCGGGCGGCCGTCGTGCTGACCGCCGTCATCGTCGTCTGGGGCTTCATCGACGTCGTCGTGAAGGCGCGGCGGCACGCCGCCTGAGTCGGCCCCGGCCCGGCGCCACGGGGGCGCCGGGCCGGCGCGTCGCCGCGATCAGATCGCTGCGGCCCGCCACTCCCGGTCCAGCAGGGCGTAGACCACCTCGTCGGTCCACTCGCCCTTGACGAACTCGTTCTCCAACAGGTGCGCCTCGCGGCGCATGCCGAGCCGCTCCAGCACCCGGGCCGAGGCGGCGTTGCGGGCGTCCAGGCGACCGACGATCCGGTGCAGGCCGAGGCCGTCGAAGCCGAGTCGCAGCAGCTCCCGGGCCGCCTCGGTGACGTACCCCCGGCCGACGTGGTCGGGGTGCAGCACGTATCCGATCTCGCCCTGCCGGTGCTCGGCGCTGGTCCAGAACAGCAGCACGTCGCCCACCAGCTCACCGGTCTCCGGCAGCACGATCGCCAGGTTCAGCGCGTCGCCCGGCTCGCGCAGCGCGGTACGCCCACGCGCGCGCTCCAGCGCCGTCCGGGCGGCGGCCTCGTCGTACGGGTCGTGGTAGAGGAAGCGGGTGACCTCCGGCCGGGACCGGTACGCGTGCAGGGCGTCGAGGTCGGCGGAGGTGAACGCGCGCAGCAGCAGGCGGTCGGTACGCAGCGGCAGGTCGGGTACGAGCATCCCGGCAGGGTACGGCGGCCCGGCGAACCGATCAGCCGAATTTCCCGACGGCGGCCCGGTGCCTCGCCGCCGGCTGACGGATGGCATGGTCTGGCGGTGAGCACCGCACTCGACGTCCCGTGGCGCCGCCCGGCGCCGACCGCTGGCCAGCGGCGCGCCGATGCCTGCGTCGCACTCGCCGTGACCGTCCTGGCCCTGTTCGAACTCGCCCTCGCCCGCAGCACCGGCGCCTTCCCGTTCGGCCCGCCGCCGTCCCTGGCGGAGCAGATCTGGTGGTCGCTCGCGGTCGCCGTGCCCCTGATGTGGCGACGCCGGTGGCCGGTGGCCGTCACCGTGGTCATCTCGGTGGCGTTCATCGCCGGGCAGGTCCGCGCCATTCCGCTGACCAACCTGCCGTCCGGCGCGCTGTTCGCCGCGCTCTACACGCTTGGTGCCTGGGGGCCGGACCGGCGTACGGCCAGCCGGGTGCGGATCGGCGTGATCGTGGCGATGTTCGCCTGGCTCGGCCTTTCCCTGACGCTGCAGATCAACAAGTTGTCGGCGGCGCACTTCACCGACGCGGCCGGGCCGGTGCCGCCGGTGCTGGCCGCGGTCATCAACGGCGTACTGTTCAACCTGCTCTTCTTCGGCTTCGCCTACTACTTCGGCGAGCTGTCCTGGCTGGCCGCCCGACGCGAGCACGAGCTCCGTACGCAGGCCGAGGAGCTGCGCCGGTCCCGGGCCGAGGCGGCCGAGCGGGCGGTGATCGGCGAACGGGTGCGCATCGCCCGTGAGCTGCACGACGTCGTCGCCCACCACGTCTCGGTGATGGGTGTCCAGGCGGCGGCCTGCCGACGGGTGTTCGACCGGGACCCCGGCAAGGCCCGCACCGCGCTGGCCGCGATCGAGCAGACCGCGCGGACCGCCGTCGACGAGCTGCGCCGGATGCTCGGTGTGCTGCGCGACCCGGGCCGCGCCGAGACCGTCCGGTCGACCGCCGCCGGCGTGGAGCAGGTCACGGAGCTGGTCGAGAACGCCCGCGAGGCCGGTCTGACGGCCACCGTCGGGGTGTACGGGGATCCCGCGCCGCTGCCCCGCTCGGTGTCTCAGGCGGCGTACCGGATCGTGCAGGAGGCGGTGACGAACACGGTGAAACATGCCGGCGCTACCGTGCTGGACGTGCGAATCCGGTACTTGGCAAGGGAAATCGAGGTCGACGTGAGTGACGACGGGCGACCCACCACGCCGCCGGGCGGCGGTGGGCTCGGCCTCATCGGCATGCGGGAGCGGGTGGCCGCCCACGAGGGTGTGCTGGAGGCCGGCCCCCGCCCCGAGGGCGGTTTCCGGGTCCGCGCCCGGATCCCACTCGCTCCAGAGACGGTGAACCAATGAGCGGTGTGGTGGACAGTCGCCGGCCCATCCGGGTGCTGCTCGCCGACGACCAGCACCTGGTCCGCACCGGGTTCCGCGTCATCCTCGAGGTGGAGGACGACATCGAGGTGGTGGGCGAGGCCGCCGACGGCGAGCGGGCGGTGACCATGGCCCGGGCGACCCGGCCGGACGTCGTGCTGATGGACGTCCAGATGCCCGTCCTCGACGGCTTGGCGGCCACCAGCCGGATCACCGCCGAGGGCGGGCCGGACGGCCCGGCGGTGCTGGTCCTGACCACCTTCGACCGGGACGACTACCTGTTCGCCGCGCTGAGCGCCGGGGCGAGCGGGTTCCTGCTCAAGAACGGCACCCCGGAGGACCTCATCGACGCGGTGCGAGTGGTGGCCCGGGGCGACGGGCTGATCGCGCCGGTGCTCACCCGGCGGGTCATCGCCGCCTTCGCCCGGCCCGGCGGACCGGCCGGCGGCCTCGCCCGGCGGCCTGCGGGTTCGCCGCCCGCAGCGCTGACCCAGCGGGAGCACGAGGTCCTGGAGTTGCTCGCCCGGGGTGCCAGCAACGCCGAGATCGCCGCCACGCTGCACCTCGGCGAGGCCACGGTGAAGACCCACGTCAGCAAAGTGCTGGCCAAACTCGACCTGCGGGACCGGGTGCAGGCGGTGATCTTCGCGTACGAGCACGGCATCGTCCAGCCGGGCTGCTGAACGGGTCCGCCGCACGGCGGACCGCCATGATCAGCCGCCGGACGGACGGCGTCCCGGCCCGGAGCAACTAACGTCCACTTTCATGACCAGCACGCTCCGCCTGGACGGTGTCGATCGCAGCTTCGGCGACCGCCAGGTGCTCAAAGACATCTCCTTCGAGGTGGCGGCCGGACGGATGACCGGCTTCGTCGGCGGCAACGGCGCCGGCAAGACCACCACCATGCGAATCATCCTCGGCGTGCTCGCCCCGGACGCCGGCCAGGTCCTCTGGAACGGCTCCCGGTTGACCCGGCAGGAACGGCGACGGTTCGGCTACATGCCGGAGGAACGCGGTCTCTATCCGAAGATGACCATCCGGGAACAGGTCGTTCACCTGGGACGCCTGCACGGGCTCGACCTCGGTGCGGCGCGACGCAACACCGACGCCCTGCTGGAGCGGGTCGGGCTCGCCGAACGCGGCGACGACCTGCTGGAGACGCTGTCGCTGGGCAACCAGCAGCGGGCCCAGATCGCCGCGGCGCTGGTGCACGACCCGGAGGTCCTCGTGCTGGACGAGCCGTTCTCCGGGCTCGACCCGATGGCGGTGGACACCGTCGTCTCCGTACTTCGGGAGCGGGCCCGCGCCGGCGTACCGGTGCTCTTCTCCAGCCACCAGCTCGACGTCGTCGAACGGCTCTGCGACGACCTGGTGATCATCGCGGACGGCACCATCCGGGCGGCCGGCGGCCGGGAGGAACTGCGGGCGGCGTACACCCTGCCCCGGTTCGAGCTGGTCGTCGACGGCGACGCGGGCTGGCTGCGGGACCAGCCAGGGCTGACGCTGATCGACCTCGACGGCCCCCGCGCGGTCTTCGACCTGGCCGCCGACGCCGACGCCGACGACCAGCGGGTGCTGCACGAGGCGCTGGCCCGCGGCCCGGTCCGCGTCTTCCGGCCGATCACCCCGTCCCTCGCCGAGATCTTCCGAGAGGTCGCCCAGTGAACACCTACCAGGCCATCCGGCTGATCGCCGGCCGCGAGCTGCGCGTCAAGCTGCGGGACCGCACATTCCTGATCACCACCCTCTTCTTCCTGCTGATCGCCGTAGCCGCCACGGCCCTGCCGGCGCTGCTGGCCGGTGGATCCACGACCGTCGCGGCGACCGAGTCCGTCGCCGCCCCGCTGCGCCAGGCCGGCCTCGACGTCCGGGCGGTCGCCGACGACGCCGCCGCCGAGCGGGCGGTCCGGGCCGGTGACGTGGACGCCGCGGTGGTCGCCGGGCCGACCGTGCTGGCCATGAACGAAGCCCCGGACGACGTGGTGAAGGCATTGAGCAGCGCCCCTGCCGTCCGGCTGCTGAACCCGGACGCGCTGGATCCGGTGATCGCCTTCCTCGTGCCGTTCGCCTTCGCGTTCGTCTTCTTCACCACATCCCAACTGTTCGGCGTGCAGATCGCGCAGAGCGTGACCGAGGAGAAGCAGACCCGGATCGTGGAGATCCTGGTGGCCGCGGTGCCCGTGCGGGCGCTGCTGGCCGGCAAGATCGTGGCGGCGTGCCTGCTGGCGCTCGGGCAGATCACGCTGATCGCCGTCGCCACGGTGGCCGGAATGCAGCTCGCCGACAGCGGCGGCCTGCTCACCCTGATCGGCCCGGCGATCGGCTGGTTCGTGCCGTTCTTCCTGCTCGGCTTCCTGCTGATCGCCGCGATGTGGGCGGTGGCCGGGGCGCTGGTCACCCGTCAAGAGGACATCGGTGGGGTGTCGCTGCCGGTGCAGCTCGTGGTGATGCTGCCGTTCTTCGCGGTGGTCTTCCTGCACGACAACGCCTCCGCGATGCGGATCCTGTCGTACCTGCCGTTCTCGGCGCCGACGGCGATGCCGCTGCGGATGTTCAGCGGCGACGCGGCCGGCTGGGAGCCGCTGGTGTCACTGGCCCTCCTGCTGCTCACGGCGGTCGCCTTCGTAGCCGCCGGCGCCCGCGTCTACGAGGGATCGTTGCTACGCACCAACGGCCGCACATCACTGCGCGCCGCCTGGCACCACCGCGAACCCATCGCCTGACCCTCGCGCACCAACGCTTCCCGCCGATCATGGACTTGTGGCGCCTGAATTGCCCTGTACAGGGGAAATGTCAGCTGCCACGACTCCTTGATCGGCGGGAGGTGGGGGTGGGGGTGGGGGTGGGGGTGGGGTGGGGGTGGGGTGGGTCCAGAATTCGTGCACCGAGTGCGCCTCGCCGGGGCGGTGCGGCATCAGCTTGCCGTGCCGGGGAAAGCCGAACTCAGCCCCGGGCGGCACGTAGAGCTCCAGAAGATTGGACGGGCCCTCGACGCAGATTGTCGGGTAGCCGAACCACACCTCACCGACCAGGATCTCGCGCCGGACGACGACGTCGCCCGGCGCGAACCGCCCACGGGTCACCGCCGCCTCAGCCGACGGCCGCCATGATCTCGTCGGAAATGTCGAAGTTGGCGTAGACATTCTGCACGTCGTCGCAGTCCTCAAGCACGTCGATCAGCTTGAAGACTTTGCGCGCGCCCTCCTCGTCGAGCGGCACGGTGACGCTGGGGATGAGGGAGGACTCGGCCGACTCGTACTCGATGCCGGCGCCCTGCAGGGCGGTGCGCACCGGAAGCAGGTCGCCCGGCTCGGAGACCACCTCGTACGCCTCGCCGAGGTCGTTGACCTCCTCAGCACCCGCGTCGAGGACGGCCATCATCACGTCGTCCTCGGTGGTGCCGGCCTTGGGCACGATCACCACGCCCTTGCGGGAGAACAGGTACGACACCGAGCCGGCGTCGGCGAACGAGCCGCCGTTGCGGGTCAGCGCAGTGCGCACCTCGGTGGCGGCGCGGTTGCGGTTGTCGGTCAGGCATTCGATGAGCAGCGCGACGCCGTTCGGACCGTAGCCCTCGTACATGATCGTCTGGTAGTCGGCGCCGCCGGCCTCCAGGCCGGAGCCGCGCTTGACCGCGCGATCGATGTTGTCGTTCGGGACCGAGTTCTTCTTCGCCTTCTGGATGGCGTCGTAGAGGGTCGGGTTGCCGGCCGGGTCGCCGCCGCCGGTCCGGGCCGCCACCTCGACGTTCTTGATCAGCTTGGCGAACATCTTGCCACGCTTGGCGTCGATGACGGCCTTCTTGTGCTTGGTGGTCGCCCACTTTGAGTGGCCAGACATCTCGTTACCTCCGTAAGTGATCCACGCCTGCGTCGACTGCCCGCGCCGATCCCACGGTCTCAACCGGTACGGATGGAGCTGGCCGGTCGGCTCGGCGTGGACGGCTGCGGCGAGCGATGGCCCTGCCGAACCGCGGCAATCCTACCGAGAGCGCGTCCCCGCATGTCACACCCGCCACCCGTGCCGCAGGGTACGACGCGCCGGCGGGGTGACCTGGCTGCCGCGCTCAGGCGGCGGCCCGGACCAGTTCCACGAAGTAGCGGTGCAGCCGCAGGTCGCCGGTGAGCTCCGGGTGGAACGAGGTGGCCAGCAGGTTGCCCTGCCGGACGGCGACGATCCGGTCGCCGATCGGCCCGTCGGTGACCTGGCCGAGCACCTGGACGCCGGCGCCGACCCGCTCGACCCAGGGGGCCCGGATGAACACGGCGTGGAACGGTCCGCCCTCAACCTCGGCGATCTCGACCGGGGCCTCGAACGAGTCGACCTGCCGGCCGAACGCGTTGCGCCGGACGGTCATCTCGATGCCCTGGAAGCCCCGCTGATCGGGGCGGCCGTCGAGGACCTCGGCAGCCAGCATGATCATGCCGGCGCAGGAGCCATAGACCGGCAGGCCAGCGGCGATCCGCTTGTCGATCGGCTCGCGCATCTCGAAGATGTCGGCGAGCTTGCTGATGGTGGTGGACTCCCCGCCGGGGATGACCAGCCCATCGACCGCGTCCAGCTCGCCCGGACGGCGCACCGGGCGGGCGTCCGCGCCCGCGCCGGCCAGGGCGGCGACATGCTCGCGCACATCCCCCTGCAGGGCGAGCACCCCGATGACGGGTGCGGTCACGTGCACTCCTCTCGCTTGTGAAGAAGGGGCCCCTGCTCTACCTGAGGCGTTAACAGGGGGCCCCTCCTTTCACGTCACCAGCCGCGGTCGGCCAGGCGGTGCGGGACCGGGATCTCGTCGACGTTGAGGCCGACCATGGCCTCGCCCAGGCCGCGGGAAACCTTGGCCAGCACGTCCGGGTCGTCGTGGAAGGTGGTGGCCTTCACGATCGCGGCGGCCCGCTGGGCCGGGTTGCCGGACTTGAAGATGCCCGAGCCGACGAAGACGCCTTCGGCGCCGAGCTGCATCATCATGGCGGCGTCGGCCGGGGTGGCGATGCCGCCCGCGGTGAACAGCACCACCGGCAGCTTGCCGGTCTCGGCGATCTCCTTGACCAGCTCGTACGGCGCCTGCAGCTCCTTGGCCGCGACGAACAGCTCGTCGGTCGGCAGCGACTGGAGCCGGCGGATCTCCTTGCGGATCTTGCGCATGTGGGTGGTGGCGTTCGAGACGTCACCGGTGCCGGCCTCGCCCTTCGAGCGGATCATGGCGGCGCCCTCGGTGATCCGGCGCAGCGCCTCGCCCAGGTTGGTCGCGCCGCAGACGAAGGGGACGGTGAAGGCCCACTTGTCGATGTGGTTCTCGTAGTCGGCCGGGGTCAGCACCTCGGACTCGTCGACGTAGTCGACGCCGAGCGCCTGCAGGACCTGCGCCTCGACGAAGTGCCCGATCCGGGCCTTGGCCATCACCGGGATGGAGACGGCGTTGATGATGCCGTCGATCATGTCCGGGTCGCTCATCCGGGACACGCCGCCCTGCGCGCGGATGTCGGCGGGCACCCGCTCCAGCGCCATGACGGCGACCGCGCCGGCATCCTCGGCGATCTTGGCCTGCTCAGGGGTGACCACGTCCATGATCACGCCGCCCTTGAGCATCTCGGCCATGCCCCGCTTGACGCGGGCGGTGCCGACGACGGAAGTGGCGTCGTTGCTGTTGGATTCCGACACGGGTCATCGCTCCTCTGACGTGCTCGGGGGTGGCTGCGAAAATGCTACGGCCAGGTCAACGCCGGTCCGACAGCCAATCAGACCCACGGTGGCCTGCTCTGTGGCTGGCGTCACGCCTGGTCACCGACGGGTGGCCCGCCCTCGCGGGGTCAGCCGGCGGGCACGTCCGCCGGGACGGTCAGGGTGGGGTCGTCGATGTCGAAATAGCGAGGCGACTGGTGCCCGCGTCCCATCCGGAACAGCCGTACCACGGGCCGGCGTCGGACCGCGCGGGCGTCCCGGACCAGGTCGGTGTGCACCTGCCGGGACAACGCGAGCCGCCGGCTGGCCGCGATCACCGCCTCACAGGCCGGATCGTCCGGGTCCAGCTCGACGGTGCGCAGCTGGTGGGTGAGGTCGTTCTCGGCGGCCTCCCGCTCCTGCGGGACGGCGTCCAGGGCGATCCGCGCCGCCGCGTACAGCTCCACGCCGTACCGCTGTTCGGCCAGCACGGCGGCGGCCGCCGCGCGGCGCAGCAGGTGGGCGTCGAGCGCCCGGGCCGCCGACTCCGCCCGGTGCTGCAGCCGTTCGACCCGGTTGGCCGTCCAGATCAGGTACGCCGTGACGAGCCCGACGACCACGACCGCGCCCACGACCCACCGCATGCCCGGCATCGTAGTGGTCAGCCCAGCTCCACCCATTCCTGGTCCATGACCCGGCCGTCCGTGGCCTCGATCGCCGCCGCGTACACCTCCAGCACGCGGCGGGCCACCATCGGCCAGTCGAAACCGGCCACGACCTGGTCACCGCAGGCGGTCAGCGCCGCCCGCCGGTCCGCGTCGTCCAGCAGTTCGGCCAGGGCGGTACGCAGGGCCGCCGCGTCGCCGGTCGGAAACAGTCGCCCGGCCCGGCCGCCGTCCAGCACCCGGCGGAACGCGTCCAGGTCGCTGGCCACCACCGTGGTGCCGGCGGCGAGCGCCTCGGTGAGGATCATCCCGAAAGACTCCCCACCGGTGTTCGGCGCCACATACAAGTGCAGACTGCGCAGCATGCGAGGTTTGTCCGCCTCGGGGATCAGGCCGAGGAAGGTGACCCGGTCCCGGAGCCCGGCCGGAAACTGCCCGTACAGGTCGTCCCGGTCGCCCGGCCCGGCCACCAGCAGGCGCAGGCCCGGGCGGTGCGGGGCGAGCGCGACGAAGGCGTCCCGCAGGATCGCGAAGCCCTTGCGCGGCTCGGTGAACCGGCCCAGGAACCCCACCGTCCCGCCGGTGCCCGGCCCGCACTCCCCCGGCCAGCCGGGCAGCGGCTCGACGCCGGCGAACTTCGCCACCGCCACCCCGTTGGGGATCTCCACCGCGCCCCCGTCCATGTGCTCGACCTGCACCTTGCGGGCCAGGGCGCTGACCGCGATCCGGGCGGTGATCCGCTCCAGCACGATCCGGAGCATCCCCTGCGCCGCGGAGAGCACCCGGGAGCGGGTCATCGCGGTGTGGAAGGTGGCCACCACCGGCCCGCGGGCGCAGAGCACGGCCAGCATCGACAGGCTCGGCGTGAGCGGCTCGTGCACGTGCAGCACGTCGAAGTCGCCCCGGGTGATCCAGCGCCGCACCCGGGCGGTGGAAACCGGACCGAACGCGATCCGGGCCACCGAACCGTTGTACGGCAACGGCACCGCCCGCCCGGCGGCCACCACGTACGGCGGCAGCGGCGAGTCCTCGTCGGCCGGGGCGAGCACGCTGACCTGGTGACCCAACCCGATCAACGCCTCGGCCAGGTCGACGACGTGGTTCTGCACCCCGCCCGGGACGTCGAAGGAGTACGGGCACACGATGCCGATCCGCATTGCGCCCGCCCCTTCAGATCGTTCCGGTGGTGGCCGGGGGCTGCGCCGGGGCGCCCGAACCGTCGGCCCGTTGGTCCAGCCACATCCGCTGCAACATGTGCCAATCCTCGGGATGGCGGGCGATGCCTGCGGCCAGGCCATCGGCGATCCGCTGGGTGAGCACGCGGACCCGGGCGTCCAGCGGGCCGCTGTCCGGGTCGGGCAGCTCCAGCGGGCCGGCCAGGGCACCGCGGGGAATGTCCGGCTCGTACCACATCGTGGTGACGTAGAGGGGCGCGCCGGTCCGGATCGCCAGCAGCGCCGGGCCGGCCGGCATCCGGGTCCGTCCGCCGAAGAAGTCCACCTCCACGCCGCGCGCGGACAGGTCCCGGTCGGCCAGCAGCGGCACCACCGCCCCGGCCCGGAGCCGGTCGACCAGCACGTCGAACGCGGGCCGTTCGCCACCGTGGGTGGGCAGAATCTCCATGCCCAGGCCCTGCCGGAAGGCGAGGAAACGCTCGTAAACGCCCTCCGGCTTGAGTCGCTCGGCAACCGTGGTGATCGGCCAGCCGGTGGCCGCCACCCAGGCGCCGGCGGCGTCCCAGTTGCCGGCGTGCGGCAGCGCGACCACCGCGCCCCGGCCGGACGCGACGTCGGCGGCGAGCAGCTCCGCGCCGTCGAGGCGGAACCCGGCGAGGATCTCCCGTCGGCTGCGCGACGGCAGCCGGAACGCCTCCATCCAGTACCGGGCGTACGAGCGCAGGCCGGCCCGGACCAGCTCGTCCAGCTCCGCCTCGGGCAGCTCCGGGCCGACCACCCGGCGCAGGTTGGCCCGGAGTCGGGCCGTACCCGGGCCGCCCTTGCGGTGGGCGCGGTCGGCGCCCGCCCGGAAGGCGGCGGCGACCACCGGCCGGGGCAGCGCGCGGGCCAGCCGCCAGCCGGCGACGTAGCCCAGCTCGGTGAGGTTCACTCGTGGCCGACCGACTGCGCCTGCCGGTACACGTGCGCCATGCGCTGCCCGACCGTGAAGATCGAGACGGCGGCGAGCAGCCAGAGCGCGATCTGCAGCGCCGGTTTGACGCCAAGGCCGGTGAGCAGGCCGCCCACCCCGACGATCAGCAGCCGCTCGGTGCGCTCGGCGATGCCCACGTTGGCGGTCATCCCGAGCCCCTCAGCGCGGGCCTTGACGTAGGAGACCAGCCCGCCGGCGGCCAGGCAGAGCAGCGCGGCGGCCACCCCCGCGTACTGGTGCTCGGTGGCCAGCCAGTAGGCGACCGCGCCGAAGACCGCGCTGTCGGCGACCCGGTCCATGCTCGAGTCGAGGAACGCCCCGAACCTGGTGGAGCCGCCGCTCATTCGGGCCATCGTGCCGTCGAGCAGGTCGGTGAGCGCGAAAACCGTGACGATCAGCGCACCGGCGACCAGATGGCCGCGCGCGCCGAAGCCGAGCGCGCCGACGAGCACGCCGAGGGTGCCGGTCACGGTGACCGCGTTGGGGGACACGCCGGCGCGGAGCAGACCGCGCGCGACCGGCTCCACGACACGGGTCATGCCCGCTCGGGCCGTCACTTGGAAGATCTTCGCCATGGCGGTCTCACGATAACGGCCAGCAAGGGCCGACGGCACAGCCGGTCGTCTCGAACCGCCGAGCAGGCTTGTGCGGGGTCGGCAACGGGTGTGAGATCGAGCGTGGGAGGTGAGCCACCTCACCCAACCACCCATCGGAGAGCCCGTCGTTCACAGACCACCGGAGGATATCGCCGCGGCACCCGCCCGGGCCCGCTTCCCCGTCGCGCGCGGCGGTCACCACCACCGGCTGAGGGAGGTGCGCCGCGATGGCGCAAAAAAATCAGGAGAAGGGTGTCACCGGCGGTGTGCCGGTGGTGACCGAGCCCGGCAGGGTTCGCAACGTGGTGCTGGTCGGGCACTCCGGGGCGGGCAAAACCACGCTGGTCGAGGCGTTACTCGCGGCCAGCGGCACGATCGGCCGCGCCGGCGCCGTCACCGAGGGCACCACCGTCTGCGACCACGACCCCGCCGCCGTACGCCAGCAGCGTTCGGTGAGCGTGTGCTGCGCCCCGCTGCTGCACCGGGACGTCAAGGTCAACCTCCTGGACACTCCTGGCTACGGTGACTTCGTCGGCGAGCTGCGGGCCGGCCTGCGGGCCGCCGACGCGGCGCTGTTCGTGGTTTCCGCCGTCGACGGGATGGACGCGGCGACCGCCGCGCTCTGGGAGGAGTGCGCCGCGGTGGACATGCCGCGCGCGGTCGCGGTGACCCGGCTGGACCATCCCCGTGCCGACTTCGACGAGGCGGTGGCCCTCTGCCAGCGCGTCTTCGGCGACAACGTGCTCCCGCTCCACCTGCCGATGCTCGGCGACGACGGCGTGTCGACCGCCGGCCTGATGGGGCTGATCGCCCGGCAGGTCTTCGACTACTCCACCGGGCTGCCGGCCGCCGTGCGCGAGCCGGACCCCGAGCACCTGCCCGCCATCGTCGAGGCGCGCAACGAGCTGATCGAGGGGATCATCGCGGAGAGCGAGGACGAGACCCTGATGGACCGCTACCTCGGCGGCGAGGAGATCGACCCCGAGGTGCTCGTCACCGACCTGGAGAAGGCGGTGGCCCGGGGGCACTTCTACCCGGTGGTGCCGGTCTGCGCGGAGACCGGGGTCGGTCTGGACGTGCTGCTCGACGGCCTGGTGTCGGCGTTCCCGTCGCCGCTGGAGCACGAGCTTCCGGCGGTCGCCGGGGTGGACGGCTCGCCCCGGCCGCCGCTGGTCTGCGACCCGGACGGCCCGCTGGTCGCCGAGGTGGTCAAGACGACCGTCGACCGGCACGTCGGGCGGGTGTCCCTGGTCCGGGTCTTCTCCGGCACGCTCCGCCCCGACCAGGTGATCCACGTGTCCGGGCACGGCATGGCCGAGCGCGGCCACCCCGACCACGACGCCGACGAGCGGGTCGGCCACCTCTACAGCCCGCTCGGCGCGACGCTGCGCGAGGTGGCCGCCGTCGTCGCCGGAGACATCTGCGCGATCACCAAGTCGGGCAGCGCGGAGACCGGCGACACCATCTCCGCCAAGGAAGAGCCGCTGCTCATCGCCCCGTGGGAGATGCCGGAGCCGCTGCTGCCGGTGGCGATCGTGGCCAAGAGCCGGGCCGACGAGGACGCCCTCGCGCGCAACCTTGCCCGGCTGGTGGCCGGCGACCCGACGCTGCGGCTGGAGCGCAACGCCGAGACCCACCAGCTGGTGCTGTGGTGCATGGGCGAGGCGCACGCCGACGTGGTGCTCGATCGGCTGCGCGCGGGCGGGGTGGAGCTGGAGACCGAGCCGGTCCGGGTGGCGCTGCGCGAGACGTTCACCGTCGACGCCAAGGGCCACGGCCGGCACGTCAAGCAGTCCGGCGGCCACGGCCAGTACGCGGTCTGCGACATCGCGGTCGAACCGCTGCCCCGCGGCGCGGGCTTCGAGTTCGTGGACAAGGTGGTCGGCGGCGCGGTGCCGCACAACTACATCCCGTCGGTGGAGAAGGGCGTCCGGGCGCAGATGGAACGCGGTCTGGTCGCCGGCTGCCCGGTGGTGGACCTGCGGGTGACCCTCTTCGACGGCAAGGCGCACAGCGTCGACTCCTCCGACGCGGCGTTCCAGACCGCGGGCGCGCTCGCGCTGCGCGACGCCGCCGAGAAGGGCCAGCCGACGCTGCTGGAGCCGGTCGACGAGGTGACCATCCGGGTGCCCGACCCGTCGGTGGGCGCGGTGATGGGCGATCTGTCCGGCCGGCGCGGGCGGGTGCTCGGCACCGAACCCGATCCGGAGGCCGAGGGGCGCACGCTGGTCCGGGCCGAGGTGCCCGCCACCGAGCTGCTCCGGTACGCGGTCGAGCTGCGCTCGATGACCGCCGGCACCGGCACCTTCCGCCGCAAGTTCGCCCGCCACGACCCCATGCCCGCCCACCTGGCCGACCAGGCCCGCAAAGAACACACCACCCCCTCCTGACCCGCCCGCCTCCCCGTGGGGCGTTGATCATGGAGTTGTGGCTCCCGATTCATCCGGTCTGACCACTTTTCGAAGGTGCCACAACTCCATGATCGCCGCGCGGGAGGAGGGGGAGGGGTCAGCGGGGGTCAGTGGGGGGTCAGTGGGGGGTCAGTGGGGGGTGGCGTGGGCTAGTACGAGGGGGGTCGGCTGGTCGGGCCAGGTGGCCGCTAGGGCGGCGGCGGTGGGGGGCTCGCCGGGGGCGGGGCGTCGGATGACGGCCAGCTCGACGTGGTCGGTCCGGATCAGCGTGGGGTCGCCGTCGACCACCTCCCGGGGAGCGCCGACGGTCGGCGGCTCGACCCTGTCGACGCGGCCGCCGGTGACGGTCATGCTCGGCGGGCGGACGTTCCGCACCCCGTCCGCCTCGAAGTATTCCTCCGCCTGGCCGGCTCCGGCGAGGACGGCGGCGGCCAGGGCGGGCGGGTAGACCGGGTCGGTGCAGGCGTCGTACACCCAGCGCCGGCCCAGCACCGAGTGCTCGGTGGTGCCGACCAGCCACTCTTCGGCGCCGGCCAGCGGCGCGCCCCGGTAGGTGAGCGGCACCTGCAGGACCGGGCCATCCCCGGCCCGGACGAGCAGGGTTTCGATCCCCACCTCCCCGGTCGGGTCGTCGAAGCGGTAGGACGCCAGCCGGGTGACGCCGGCGCCCGCAGTCCCGGCGAACCAGGGGCGGCCGGGCAGCCAGGCGGCGAGCAGGTCGAGCTTGGAGGGGCGCAGTTCCGCGCGATGCAGCAGGGCCATTCGGAAGATCGTACTGTCGAGGGAGACGCTCCAAGGGGTTCGCCGATCTTGGCGGCGAGGCACTACCGCGGCCAGGAGAAACCATGGGTACGGCGGCGAGACGACACGCGCGGGCGACGCAGGTACGACCGCTGCCTCGCTGGGTGGCACCCACCTTCGCGGTGCTGGCACTGCTCACCCTGCCGTGGATCGGCTACCTGGGGCTGACGCTGCCCCGGCACCCGATGACCGTGCACTACCGGGCCGCCTGGGTGGGCTTCGACCTGGGGCTGGTGGCGTTGCTGGCGTTGACCGCGGTGCACGCGTACCGGGGGCACCGGCAGGTGGGGCTGGCGGCCAGCGCCACCGCGGCCACGCTGGTGGTGGACGCCTGGTTCGACGTCGTCACCACCCCCGCTGGGCCGGACCTGACGCTGTCGGTGCTGCTGGCCGCGCTGGTCGAACTGCCGTTGGCCGCCCTCTGCGTCTGGATCGCCCGGCACGGCGACCGAATGGTCGAGCGACGGCTGCGTCAGCTCGCCGTCCGGGCCGAACTCGCCGCCGCGCGGGCCGAGACGGCCCGACGGGGCGCCACCGGCGCGCGCCGCCGGCCGACCCGGGCCCGCAACCGGTGGCGCTGAGCACCCGAGATCGCGGGCCGGACTCTTCGCGGGCGGTCAGGCCGGCCAGGCCTTGGCGAGCAGGTCCCGGGTGTCGGCGAGCAGCTGCGGCAGCACCTTCGTCCGGCCGATGACCGGCATGAAGTTGGCGTCCCCGCCCCAGCGCGGCACCACGTGCTGGTGCAGGTGGGCGGCGATGCCGGCGCCGGCCACGCCGCCCTGGTTCATGCCCAGGTTGAAGCCGTGCGCGTTGGAAACTCGACGGACCACCCGCATGGCGTCTTTGGTGAACGCCGCCAGCTCGGCGGTCTCCGGCGCGTCCAACTCGGTGTAGTCGGCGACGTGCCGGTACGGGCAGACCAGCAGGTGCCCCGGGTTGTACGGGTAGAGGTTGAGCACCGCGAAGACGTGCTCGCCCCGGGCGACGACCAGGCTCTCGTCCGGGGGCAGGCCGGGGGCCCGGCAGAACGGGCAGCCGGCGGGCTTGTCGTAGCCGCCCGCGGGCCGGTCCTCGCCGGAGATATAGGTCATCCGGTGCGGCGTCCAGAGCCGCTCCAGGCCGTCCGCCAGACCGTTGTCGGTGCCGCTGTCGAAGTGCCGATCCGCCCCAGTCACAGGCCGATCCTACGATCACCGCCGCCGGACGCCAGCCGCCGGCGGGGCGGCCCGGTTGCCCGGGCCCGCCCCGCCGGACGGTCAGCTCTGCGCCGAGGGCCCCGAGTTGGTTCGCGAGTTGACCACGTCGAGCACGTGGGCGACCGCCTCGGCCATCGGCACGCCGTTGCGCTGCGACCCGTCCCGGTAGCGGAAGGACACCGTGCCCGCGGCCACGTCGTCATCGCCGGCGATCACCATGAACGGGATCTTCTGCTGCTGGGCGTTGCGGATCTTCTTCTGCATCCGGTCGTCACCGAAGTCGACCTCGGCCCGGATCCCCTCGGCCCGCAGCGTCGCGACGAAGCCCTGAAGGTATTCGGTGTGGTCCTCGCGGATCGGGATGCCCACCACCTGCACCGGGGCGAGCCAGGCCGGGAACGCCCCGGCGTAGTGCTCGGTGAGTACGCCGATGAACCGCTCGATCGACCCGAACTTGGCGCAGTGGATCATCACCGGCTGCTGCCGGCTGCCGTCGGCCGCCTGATACTCCAGCCCGAAACCCTTCGGCTGGTTGAAGTCGTACTGGATGGTCGACATCTGCCAGGTGCGGCCGATGGCGTCCTTGGCCTGCACCGAGATCTTCGGGCCGTAGAACGCCGCACCGCCCGGGTCGGGCACCAGGTCGAGCCCGGTCTCCCGCGCGCACTGCTCCAGCACCGCGGTCGCGGTCGCCCAGTCGGAGTCCGAGCCGACGAACTTGTCGGGCCGGGACTCGTCGCGGGTCGACATCTCCAGATAGAAGTCGTCGATGCCGAAGTCCCGCAGCAGGCTGAGCACGAAGCCCAGCAGGTGCTTGATCTCGGCCGGCGCCTGCTCCTGCGTGCAGTAGGAGTGCGAGTCGTCCTGGGTGAAGCCGCGCACCCGGGTCAGGCCGTGGATCACGCCGGACTTCTCGTACCGGTAGACCGACCCGAACTCGAACAGCCGCATCGGCAGCTCACGGTAGGACCGCCCGCGCGACCTGTAGATCAGGTTGTGCATCGGGCAGTTCATCGCCTTGAGGTAGTAGTCGCTGCCCTCCATTTCCATCGGAGGGAACATCGTGTCCTTGTAGTAGGGCAGGTGGCCCGAGGTGTGGAAGAGGCCTTCCTTCGAGATGTGCGGCGTCCCGACGTACTGGAAGCCCTCCTCGATGTGCCGGGTGCGGACGTAGTCCTCCATCACCCGCTTGAGCACGCCACCCTTGGGGTGGAAGACGGCCAGGCCCGAGCCGATCTCGTCGGGGAAGCTGAACAGGTCCAGGTCCGCGCCGAGCTTGCGGTGGTCGCGCCGGGCGGCCTCCTCCAACAGCTTCAGGTACGCCTTCAGCTCGTCCCGGGTTGGCCACGCGGTGCCGTACACCCGCTGCAGCTGCGGGTTCTTCTCCGACCCCCGCCAGTACGCGGCGGCCGAGCGCATCAGCTTGAACGCGCCGATCAGCCGGGTGTTCGGCAGGTGCGGGCCACGGCACAGGTCGGACCAGCAGACCTTGTCCTCGTTCGCGGCGAGGTTGTCGTAGATGGTCAGCTCGCCGCCGCCCACCTCCATCACCTCGGAGGAGTCCAGCCCCTCCCCCTTGACCTCGATCAGCTCCAGCTTGAACGGCTCGGCGGCGAGCTCGCCCCGCGCCTCGTCCAGGCTGCTGAACCGGCGCCGCCGGAACCGCTGGCCGGACTTGATGATCTCCTGCATCCGCTTTTCGAGCTTCGCCAGGTCGTCCGGCTGGAACGGCTTGTCAACGCCGAAGTCGTAGTAGAAGCCGTTCTCGATCGGCGGGCCGATGCCGAGCTTCGCCTCGGGGAAGACGTCCTGCACGGCCTGGGCCAGCACGTGCGCGGTGGAGTGGCGCAGCACGTTCAGCCCGTCCGGCGAGTCGATGGCGACCGGCTCGACCGTGGTCTCGTCGGCCGGCTTCCAGTCCAGGTCGCGCAGCTGGCCCTGCGGGTCGCGGACCACCACGATCGCCTTCGGCCCGTTGGTGGGCAGCCCGGCCGCGGCCACCGCGTCGGCCGCCGTCGTCCCGGCGGCGACGACGACGGGGTCGGCCACGACGGGGGTACGGGGTGCGGACACGGTGACTCCTGTCGTCGATGGGAAAATCTGTGCCGGTTACCGGCCCCTGCGATGCTATCGGTCCCGCTTTCCGCACCGTCGCCTGCTTGCCCTGTAGCACCTCGTAGCACACACGGTTAGACTGTCGTCGTGGCTGAGCACGCTCCTCGCGAAATCACGCAGCGCGAGCTGCGCAACGACTCCGGCAGCATCATGCGCGGCGTGGAGCGCGGAGAATCGTTCACGATCACCCGCAACGGCACCCCGATCGGTCGGCTGATCCCGATCCGGCGACGCACCTTTGTACCCCGAGCCGAGGTCATGGCGGCCTTCGCGACAGCGCCCATGCTCGACGAGGGCAGGTTCCGTAGGGACCTCGACGCAGCGATCGGACAGGATCTTCTCGACCGTGAGTGGTGAACTCCCCCTTCGCGGCCTGATCGACACCAATATCGTCATCCACCTCGCCGGTCTGAATCCGGCAGAGCTACCCGACGAGATGGTGATCAGCGCGGTCACGCTCGCGGAACTGTCCGCCGGGCCCCACCACACCGACAACCCTCGGGAAAGAGCACGCCGGATGAGCGTGCTCCAACACGTCGAAGCGACGTTCGAGCCGCTGCCCTTCGACGCCGAGGCAGCGCGAGCATTCGGCCTGATCTCCGCCGCCGTGCTCGCCACCGGCCGCGGCACCCGCCGCAGGATCGCCGACCTCATGATCGCTTCGGTGGCCCACACGAACGGCCTGCCGCTCTACACCACCAACCCAGCCGACTTCGAGGGGTTAAACGGCCTCGTCGCGGTACACGCCGTGAAACGCCCCACCTAGGGGGCCTGTGGTGACAGCCGCTCAGTTCGGCTGGTGTCCGGTGAGCGTCGACATGGGCCCCCGGACGCTACGAACCTGATGGCGCAAACGATTCACCAGGCGGCCCGAACACCGGTTTGCCCGGCGGCCGCGAGCGCTGACCCCGTCGCTCCCCGCCCTGACCGCTCGATCAACTCCAGTACCCCGAAATGCCGGCATCCCTACGCCCGGGCCCCGCCACGTCGCCGCTCGGGAACCCGGGGGGTAACACGCGCTCCTAGCGGTCGGGCTTGTCGGACGCGTCCGGCAACTGCTCGGCGACGAACACGCCAACGCCGCGGACGACCTCCACCCAGCCCTGCGAGTAGAGGTCGTGCATCGCCTGTCGCACGACGGAGTACGCCACACCGTGCTCCTCCGCGAGCTGCTTGGTCGACGGCAGCCTCTCCCCCGGCGCAAGCTCCCCCGACTCGATCCGCTCACGGAGGTAGTCGGCTAGCTGCGCCCACTGTGCTTCGGCAGGCATGAGAGGCACCTCCGTGCATGGAGGCGAGCAGATTAGGCCTGCTCGCTCGGCGCTTCCTTGACGAAGACGCCGAGACCGTGCACCCCTTCGACCAATCCTTCGGTCTTGAGCACGATCATGGCGTGGTTGACCACCCCTGCCGACACACCGTGCTGGCCGCAGAGCTGCGCGGTGGACGGCAACTTGTCGCCTGGGGCGAGTTCTCCGGACGCGATCTGCTCACGGATGAGGTCCGCGAGCTGCGCCCACTTGGGCTTGGCGGGCATCTGCTCTCCCCGGTCGGTGCCGATGCGAAGCGGGACAGCTTCCGTCCACTCGTACATCCGATGATCGCGATGGAACCGCAACAGGTCGACACGGTCAAGCACGACCGGGACGGGCCCGGCTTCGACGCAGTTGAGCACTTCGGCGATGGGTTCAACGTCCTGCCTCGCGTTCGAGTAGGCGATGCTGACGTGTGGCCGGTACTCGGCGGCGTCTCGGGGTAGGTGCTCGACTCGATCTTCGCCCAGCACTTCAGCGATGACCCCATGTACGACGGCGCGCAGGGCCCTGATGGGCTCGGGCGGGTCAGCCGGCAGATAGACCGCCTCAGGTCGGACAAGCGGACGGTGGAAGGTCACCACCGGCGGGGTCAGCGTGACAAGGCGATCACGGAGCCGGCCGGTCAGCTCGACCACCTCGCTGTCCCTCACCTCGTCGACAAAGCCGATTCCCTGCATGGTGAGGTGAAGCCAGCCGGACGGGATCAGGTCGAGCGTCGAGAGGCCGCGGAGGCTGCCCTGGTACGCCTCGACCAACCGAACGAGTGAGGCATGGCGAACCATGCTGAAGTGGCAGGCGTAAAAGTGCCGGCCCGGCCGCCACCCAGGCCGCCACCACCAGTGGTCACGCATCTTGTCGACGTGGCCGGCCCTGCTCATGTCACCCGCTAGACATCCGAGAGTCCCCGGAGGTCCTCAGGACCCTCGGGTAGTTCATATTCATCGATTATCTCGATGCAGTCCGCAGGCCACACCGACTCGGATACCTCAAGCAGCGTGTGGTCAGCCGCACGCGCTACATGCACGAGGTGCAGTACTCCCCTACTCGGCGAGATCTGCAGCGCCTCCGCTTCGGCCGTGCTGGGCATTCTCCATTGCCAGTGATCCCGAGCGTGCGCGTACCGCTTGCCGCTCAGATCCTCCACGCAGAGGAACAACGCCTTCGGCACCACCTCCGGCGCTTCCAACAAGGAGCCCTCGGCAAAGGACAGCGGCAGGTAGCTCGCGCCCAACTCCTGAGGCTTGCCGGTCTCCCGATCAAAGAGAGTGCGGCGACGGACAAGCATCTCCGTGCCGGGCTCAAGTGCGGCCAGTAACACGATGCGTTCCGGCGGCGAGACCCGCCCGACTTCCGTGATCTCGTGGCGAAGGTGAGTAGTGAGCAGTTGATGATCGTTTCGGGCTCGGCCGTACCGGAACCGCGAACGGCGCTGTAGCCGCCGGCTCTGGGCGACGAAGGTTCCCACCCCGTGCCGCGCTTCCACCAAGCCCTCACCGCGGAGCACCCCGATGGCGTTTCTCAGCGTCTGCAGTGACAACCCGGGGAAGACAAGCCGGAACCGCTCCAGCAACGCGGCCTCAGCAGGCAACCGTTCACCCGGCCGATAGATCCCGTCCTTGATCTCACGGCGCAGCTCGTCCGCGATGCGCTGATACTTCGGAGCTTTCGCGCCGAGATCACTGATCACCACTACCTCCCGCCCAAGCCTAATCCTCTAGAGGACTTGACGCCCAGCCCGGGGCAACCATAACGTGACCACCCGTAGTCCTCTAGAGGACTAGAGGTGACCGGGTTGCCGGTCTTGGACTGGCCCGGGGGCGGGTGCCGGGCTCCGGCCGATCATGCGCGCACGGCCGACCCCGCCCGCCTCGGTGCCGCACCCGACGAGAGGTGAGACAGCGTGCAGTCAGTGACCGATGAACCGGTGGACGCGATGGAGAAGGTGCTCGGCGAGCTGCCGATGCCGTGGATCGTCACGGTCGAGGACATCCGGCTCGCCATCCGGGCGGTGCTCGCACACGCGCCCGAGCAGTGGCCCACCGGGCCGCTGTGCCGCAGCGACCGAACCCCGTACCCCTGCCTGCTGCACCGGTGGGGGCGGCGGGTGCTGCGCTCGCGCGGCCTACCCGACGACGTGATCGACCAATTGGCCACCCGCGGTGAGGCGCTGAGCCGCGTACCCGATGGGGGGTGGTGAGGATGTGGCCGCGACGGAACGCGGGGCCGATACCGCTCGCGCCCCCGCATCGGCGGACTTGGCGGCGCGGGCGGCGCTGGTGCTCGTGCGGCCTGCGATGGACCACCTGCCCGGACCGACACACGCCGATTCCCACCGAGCCGCCCACGCCGCCACCGAACAACCGCTGGTGGAACGAGGCGACCGTGGCGAACCCGCAGGTCGGGCGGGCCGGCTGGCTGACCCCGGCGCAGACCTGGCGCGCGAACGGCGGCCGCTGGTGAGCCGCCCGCACACGCCGATCCGGCCGCTCTGGCTCTGCCGCGCCTGCACCGCGCCCTGGCCGTGCCCGACTGCCCGACTCACCCTACGGCGCGAGTACGCCGACGACCGGGTGGCGCTGTCAACGGCGGACTGGAACTGGATCTGGCGCGTCGTCGACAGGCGCTCCTGGTCTACCTCGGCGGGATGCTGCACGACGCCGCCGGCGATCTGCGCATCCTGCACCCCAACGACAGACCCGAGCCGGGGCAACTCTTCGACCGCTTCCTCGGCTGGGCCCGCCGAACATCCAGCGGGCGATGATCAGCCGCCTTGGGCTTGGTTCTCTGACTTGCGTCGCCTGACGATCGCGATGGTCGCACTAATCCCGACGAGAAGTGCCACCGCACCGAACACCACGAGCCACGTGGGCGGGGTCCTGTCGACCCTGCCGTAGCAGCAGGCCACCGAGGCTGCACCCAAGAAGCCGGCGACCGCCAGACATCCGCTCGGGGAAGGATCAGGCTGGCTTTCGGTGATGCTTTGGCGAAACGCCCGGCCAGTGCCGGCAGGGGTCGATTCGACTGGCTCAGCCGCCAGCCGCGCATCCCGCTTGCCCCGGAGAGATCGCAGCATGTTGCCCACGTCAGACGCGCTCAACGTGCTGGTCGCATCGGATTCCAGGTGCTCGACCCTCGTCTGACCCCAGGGCGGATCAGGTTGACTCGACCTACGTGGGGTGCTCGGCGTCGCGTTGTCGCTGCGAGGAGTCCTTGGCCTCGGTGGCTTGGCGCGCTCGACGGCACCGTCGAACACAGATCGGGCGGTGGAGCTGACCGGTGTGACCAGGCCGGTCGCTGGCGAGTAGAGGAAGGCTGCCATGCCGACGGACTCGGCGTACTCGAGGGCCTTGGGACTGTATCCGCCGTTGGTGAAGAAGTAGAGCGTGCCAGGTCGGTTCGCCCGCGCTCCGAAGAGCTGCCGCAACGGTTGGGGGCCTACCGCCTTGCCGTACCACTTGACCTGCGCGAAGGCAGCCATGGCCATCACGTCGATGCCGCCGTCGGCTCCGCGCGGTGTGAGACGGGCATCCGCATGCCCGAACCACTTCATCCACGCCACGGCGTTGGCCTCGGCAGCCTCCCAGTCGGCGACCTCCCGGGAAGGCGGCGCGCCCTTCGGTCGGGCCTGCATTCTCACCTCATCCACCAATCCTGGTGGCGCACGGTAGCAGGGACTCAGCCGCTCTGACCGCCCCCGCAGATCGGGCATTCGAGCCAAGTCTGTGCCCTAGCGCCCCATTCCAGACCGTCCCGGCGCAGGGCTAGCCTACGAAGGTCGACTCAACAGCGCCGAGGGGTGGGGATCGAAGCTACGTGATCACCGGTGAGCTGAACAACAAGATCGACCGCGTCTGGGACGCCTTCTAGTCGGGGGCATCTCGAACCCGTTGGAGGTGATCGAGCAGATCACCTACCTGCTCTTCATCAAGCGGTTGGACGACCTGCACACCCTCGAAGAGCGCAAGGCCAGCCGCACCGGCAAGCCAATGCAGCGTCGGATCTTCCCCGAGGGCTGCGACGACCAGTGGCGCAAGGTTGACGACCTGCGCTGGTCCCGCTTCAAGGACGCCGCCCCGACCGAGATGTTCGAGATCGTCGGGCAGCGAGTCTTCCCGTTCCTGCGGACGCTCGGTGGTGACGGGTCGACGTACTCGGACCACATGAAGGACGCCCGTTTCACGATCCCCAACTCGGGCCTGCTGTCCCGGGTGGTCGACATGCTCGACGGCATCGACATGGACCAGCGGGACACCAAGGGCGACCTCTACGAGTACATGCTCGGCAAGATCGCCACCGCGGGGCACAACGGCCAGTTCCGCACCTCGCGGCACATCATCCAGCTCATGGTCGAGATGATGCAGCCGACGCCCAATGACGAAATCTGCGACCCGACCTACGGCACCGCCGGCTTCCTCGTCGCGGCTGGCGAGTACATCAGCGAGTGGCACCCGGACGCGCTCTTCGACGCGGCGCAGCGCCAGCACTTCCACGAGAGCATGTTCCATGGGTTCGACTTCGACGGGACCATGCTGCGGATCGGCAGCATGAACATGTTGCTGCACGGGGTGGAGAACCCGGACATCCGCTACCGCGACTCGCTCGCCGAGAACGTCAGCGGCGAGTCGGAGCAGCATTCGCTGATCCTGGCCAACCCGCCGTTCGCCGGCAGTCTCGACTACGAGAGCACGTCCAAGGACCTCCAGCGGATCGTCAAGACCAAGAAGACCGAGCTGCTGTTCCTCGCCCTGTTCCTGCGGCTGCTCACGCCCGGCGGCCGGGCGGAATTCATCCACATGACCGGGAACGGGGTAATCATGAACGCGGGTCTGCTCTACGGGTCCCCGTTCACCGACATCGCGCCGCAGGGGCCGGACGGTCTCTTCGCCGAGGCGGACGTCGACCGCATGATGGCGATCCTGCGGTCCGTCCGCGCCACCGCCGCGCCGGTCGCCGAGGTGGCGTAGGTGGGGAATGCCTCGGCGACTAGGCTCGGGCCATGCTGACGCGGCTGGAGGTGCAGGGCTTCAAGAACCTGCTCGACGTCGCCGTAGAATTCGGCCCTTTCACCTGCATCGCTGGCGCGAACGGCGTCGGCAAGTCCAACATCTTCGACGCCATCGAGTTCCTTTCGTACCTCGCCAGCGACAGTCTGGTGGAGGCTTCACAACGCGTCCGCGGCGCATCCGGGATGCGGGGCGGCGACCCTCGTGATCTCTTCTGGGACGGCTATCGGAAGCACGAGCATCGGATCAAGCTCGCCGCCGAGATGATCGTGCCCGCCGAGGTGGAGGACGATCTCGGGGCACCCGCCGAGGCGGCCACCACCTTCCTTCGCTACGAGGTGGTTCTCGGCTTCGAGGCACCGACGCGGGAGGGCAGCATCGGCCGGCTGAGCCTGCTCGGCGAGGAACTGCGGCACATCCGGCGCGGCGAAGCTGGGCAGCATCTGCGGTTCCCGCACAGCGCCGCCCGCTTCCGCAACGACGTGGTGCGCGGCGAGCGGCGTGGCGGTCCCTTCCTCTCCACCGAAGATCGGGACACGGGCACGGTCATCAACGTCCACGGCGACGGCGGAAGTCGAGGAAAACCTCAGCCACGAGCAGCCGCCCGGGCCGGTCGTACCGTGCTCAGCACGGTCACCACCAACGACTACCCGACGATTCTGGCGGCCCGGCGAGAGATGCAGAGTTGGCGGAGGCTGGCTCTCGAACCCTCTGCCCTGCGCACCCCGGACGGTTTCGCCGATCCCCGCTCCCTGGCTGCCGATGGCCGCCACCTGGCCGTCACGCTCTACCGCATTGCGAATGAACCCGCCGAGGATCAGCAAGAGGCTGACCCAGAAGCCATCTACGCCCGCGTCGCCGGCCGCCTGTCCGATCTCATCGGACTGGGCGTGAAGAGCCTCACGGTGGAGCTGGACCAGGTCCGGGAGGTGTTCACACTCTTCCTTCAGGAGAAGAGCAATCTCCGCCTCCCCGCACGAGCCCTGTCGGAAGGCACACTCCGGTTCCTGGCGCTGTGCGTCCTGCTGGAGGACCCCCGATTCACCGGGTTGATCTGCATGGAGGAGCCGGAAAACGGCATCCACCCCGCCAACCTGCCCGCGATGGTGCAGCTCGTTCAAGACCTTGCCGTCGACCCCCGCGATGCGCCTGGCGACACGAACCCCTTCCGGCAGGTCATCGTGAACACGCATTCCCCGGGAGTGGTGGCTCTCTGTGATCCCGCCGACCTGCTGCTGGCCGACGTACGACCCCGTCGGGCACCAGATGGGAGCATCACCAGGGCCCTGACGCTGCTGCCCTACCGCGACTCCTGGCGGACCGCCGCCGGGCAGCCGAGCTTCTCCGAGGCTGACGTCGTGGCCTACCTTGCCGCCCCGCCCGGCGCTCAGCTACGACTGCCGTTGGACATGGTGGGATGAGTCAACGCTCCTATTCCGGCCTGTTCGTCGCGCGCAAGCGGTTCGACCAGCACCGGCGTCAACTTCTGGAGTCACTCGACCCGTCCGGCCCTGTCTGTCGGTTGAGCAGCTGGAACCTCCTGATGAACGAGGTCGAACAGGTCGTCAAGGGCTGGCCGTAGCCAACCGCATGCCGATGGCGGGATATCGACATCTGCACCGCCGGCGCTGCCCGGCGATTCACTCACGTCATCAAGTTCGTAGTGGCCGAACAGGTCAGGCCACGGAGGCTGGTCAGAAGGACCACGCCCGCCGGCGGCCCGGCGGGCGGAGCTTGCGGAGGGCGGGGACGGTCAGGCGGGGAGCCAGGCGGGCAACGGCTCGCGGGCGGCGAGCCAGTCGTCGGGCACCCCGCGCGGTGTGCCGACGCCGGTGTACGCGGCGACCAGCCCGCCGACGATGGCCGCCGTGGTGTCCACGTCCCCGCCCGCCTCGACGCAGACCCGGATCGCGGCCGGGTAGTCGTCCAGGTGGGTGGCGGCGACCCAGAGCGTGAACGGAACGGTGTCCTGCGCGGTCACCCGGGAGCCGTTGCCGAGCGTGTCGGCGGCCCTGCCCGCGGAGTGGCCGAGCAGCGTGGCGGCCCGGCGTACGCCCCGGTGCACGTCGCCGGCCGGGTCCAGGGCGGCGGCCACCGCGCCCAGCAGCCGGGCCGGTTCGGGCCGGTCCCCGTCCAGCCGGGCCCGGGCGGCGAGCGAGGCGGCCACCGCCACCGCGACCGCCCCGGCGATCCCCTCCGGGTGGGCGTGGGTCACCTCGGCGGAGGCGCGAGCCTGGTCGGCGGCGTGCCGGGTCGAGTCGGCGTACCAGGCGCCGAGCGGGGCGACCCGCATGGCGGCGCCGTTGCCGCAGGAGCCCTGCCCGTCGAACGCGGACGCGGCGGCCACCGGCCACGGCGTACCGGTGCGGATCAACCGCAGGATGGTCACCGCGCCCGGGCCGTAGCCGCGGTACGGCTCGCAGCGCTCGGCGAAGGCTAGTGCCAGCGAATCCGGTTCGACCCGTCCCGCCTCGCCCAGCGCGGCCACCACGGAACAGGCCATCTCGGTGTCGTCGGTCCACGACCAGGGCGGGGCCGGCAGCCGGCCGGCGGCGAGGTCGCCCGGGTGCCGGCCGGGGACGAAGAACTGGCTGCCGAGGGCGTCACCGACCGACAGCCCGGCGAGACTGTCGCGGGCGAGCGCCAAGCGGGTGTCGGGGAAGAGCGTGAACGTCATCGTCGTATCAGCTTGCCCGGTTGTCCCACCTGCCGCAACGCGATCAACTTGCCGCACCGAGTACCGTCTTGTCGTGGCCACCGTCCTCCTCGTCGAAGACGATCACGTCGTGCGCGGCGCGATGCTGCGGTCCCTCACCGACCGGGGCCACGCCGTGCACGCCGTTGGCACGGCGCTGGACGCGTTGCGCCGGGTCGCCGCCGAAACCCCCGACCTGGTCGTGCTCGACCTCGGCCTGCCCGACCTGGACGGCTCGGACGCGCTGCGGATGTTGCGCGGGATCACCGACGTGCCGATCATCATCGCCACCGCGCGCGACGACGAGCAGTCGGTGGTGCGGCTGCTGCGGGCGGGGGCCGACGACTACATGGTCAAGCCGTTCACCGGCGCCCACCTGGACGCCCGGATCACCACCGTGCTGCGCCGGGCGGGCCGGGCCAGCCGCACTGTCGCGCCTGCCGTGCACACCGTCGGCGGGCTCCGGGTTGACGTGGGCGAACGCAGCGCGGTGCTGGACGGGCAGGCCCTGGCGTTGACCCGCAAGGAATTCGACCTGCTGGCGTATCTCGCCGCGCGTCCCGGCCGAGTAGTGTCCCGGCGGGAACTCTTGGAGGAGGTATGGCGGCAGCCCTCGGTCGGCGAGGACCAGACCATCGACGTTCACCTGTATTGGCTGCGCCGCAAAATGGGCGAGTCCGCGGCGAAACCGCGCTTCCTGCGCACCGTGCGGGGGGTCGGCTTCCGGCTGGTGGCGCCGGACTGAGAACCGCGCTGGCCTGGCTCACGGCCGGCATGTGCAGTCTCGTCGCGCTCGCCTTCCTCGTTCCCCTCGGGTTCAGCCTCGACGACCAGTCGCGACAGGAGAAGCTGGCCGACGCGGCCCGGCGCAGCGCCCTGGTCACCGGCGCGCTCGCCGCCAGCACCGCCCCGGAGGTCGTCGAGCGTGCGATCGCGGCCAGCGCCGACGACCCGGCGCTGCGGCCGGTCGTACACGGCATCGGCGGTGCCGGGTCCGGTGGCCGCGCCGACGCGGCAGCGCTGGCCCGGGCCCGCGCCGACCGGCGCTCGCTGGTCACCGACGTGCCCGGCGGGGTGCTCCGGCTGGACCCGGTGGTGCTCGGCGACCAGGTCGCCGTGGTGGAGGTCTTCGTCCCTGACCGAGTGCTGCACGAGGGTTCCGGCCGGCGCTGGCTGCTGCTGTTCTCGGTGGCGGCGGCGCTGATGGGGGCCGCGGTGATCGTGGTCGACCGGATCGCTGCGCGGGCGGTGGACGCCACCGGCGAGCTGGTCAAGGCGGCCCTCGCTGTCGGCGACGGCGAGCTCGGCGTACGGGTCGAGCCGGCCGGCCCGCGGGAGCTGGCCGAGGCCGGGCACGCGTTCAACCGGATGGCGGAGCGGCTGGTCGCGCTCCGCGCCGACGAGCGGGAACTCGTCGCGGACCTGTCGCACCGGCTGCGCACCCCGCTGACCGCGCTGCGGCTGGACGCCGAGGCGTTGGAGTCGGACGACACCAGCATCGGGACGTTCAGCGAGGCGGAGCTGGATCGCCGGCGCGGCATCCGGCGGATCCGTCAGGCCATCGTCACCCTGGAGGGCGAGGTCGACCAACTGATCAAGACCACCCGCAAGGCGGTCAGCCAGGAGACCGGACCGGCAACGTGCGACGTGAGCGAGGTGGTCCGGGAGCGGATGGTCTTCTGGTCGGCCCTCGCGGGCGACCAGCACCGGCCGCACCGGGTGGTCGGAGCCCAGCTGCGCATCCCGGCGCCGGTGGCCCGGGCCGAGCTGGCCGCCGCGCTCGACGCGGTGATCGGCAACGTCTTCCGCTACACCCCGCAGGGCACGGCGTTCGAGGTGGCCGTCAGCCGGCGGGACGGCTGGGTGGCGATCCGCGTCGACGACGCCGGCCCGGGCATCGCCGACCCGGATCGGGCGCTGCGCCGGGGCGCCAGTGACCAGGGCTCCACCGGGCTCGGGCTGGACATCGCCCGGCGGGTCGCGTTGCAGGCCAACGGGTCGGTCAGCATCGACCGGGCCCGGCTCGGCGGGGCCAGCGTGGTGATGCTGCTGGCCGACCCCGAGGCGACGCCCCGGCAGGTCAGCCGGTTCGGGCTGGTCGGCCGGATGGCCCGGGACGTCCGCGAGCAGAAGACCCGCCGCCGCCTGCCCCGCCCACGCTGATCGTCGCCCCGGCGTGCCTGTGGCCCGGCACAAGTCTTCCTTAGATCTGGGTTAACCGCGGCCGGGCCGGCCCGGCCGGGTGTCAGGATCAGACCGAAACCAGTAGTTCCGCCGGCCGAAACGCCCCTGGCACCACCCTCGGTCGACGGAGCCGTGCGCGCGGCGGGAGCACTCGGTCCCCCCACACCTCGCTCCCGTCGCGCGCCACTCCTCCTGAACCGCACCCGGCCGCCTCCGGCGACCGGTACGGTCCCGGCCCGGTCAGCGGCGGGTACTCGCCAGGTACGTGTCGATCTCGCCGCTGACCCGGGCCTGCTCCACCGGCTCCAGGAACGACGCGGTGACCGCGGCGCGGGCCAGCGCGGCGAGCCCGTCCGGGCCGACGCCCAGCAGCCGGGCGGCGACGGCATACTCGTCGTTCAGGGTGGTGCCGAACATCGGCGGATCGTCCGAGTTGATGGTGACCAGCAGCCCAGCCTCGACCAACTGCGGCAGCGGATGCTCGTCGAGGGTCGCCACCGCCCGGGTCCGGACGTTGGAGGTGGGGCAGATCTCCAGCGCGATCTGCCGCTCGGCCAGGTGGGTGAGCAGCTCCGGGTCGAGCGCGGCGGAAATGCCGTGGCCGATCCGCTCCGCGCCCAGCTCGCGCAGCGCGTCCCAGATCGTCTCCGGGCCGGTGGTCTCGCCGGCGTGCGGCACCGAGCGCAGGCCGGCCGCCCGGGCCCGGTCGAAGTAGGGCTTGAACTGCGGCCGCGGCACCCCGATCTCGGGGCCGCCGAGGCCGAAGCTGATCAGCCCGGCCGGTTGCTGCTCCAGCGCGATCCGCAGGGTCTCCTCGGCGGCCGGCAGCCCGGCCTCGCCGGGAATGTCGAAGCACCAGCGCAGGGCGATGCCGAAATCGGCCTCGGCCCGCTTACGGGCGTCCTCGATCGCCTCGCAGAACGCCGGCGCCGGGATCCCCCGGTGCACGTGCGAGTACGGCGTGACGGTCAGCTCGGCGTACCGGACCTGCTGGCGGGCCAACTCCCGGGCCACCTCATGGGTGAGGATCCAGACGTCCTCCGGGTCGCGGATCAGGTCCACGACGCTGAGGTAAACCTCGATGAAGTGGGCGAAGTCGCTGAACTGGAAGTAGTCGGCGAGCCGTTCCGGGTCGGCCGGGACGGGGCTGCTCCCCTCGTGCCGGGCCGCCAGCTCGGCGACGATCCGGGGCGAGGCGGAGCCGACGTGGTGCACGTGCAGCTCCACCTTGGGCAGTCCGGCGATGAACGCGGGCAGGTCGGTCACAAGTTCTCCTCTGCGCGGGCGCCGGTGCGGGCCACCGCGAAGTTCCGGCGGAACTGAAAGTACACGTCAACTACCCGCCCATGAATGGGGCGGGCTTGCGGATCGCTGTCCTCGCTGGCTGCGAGGCTAGGCCGCGTGCGGGCGATTGACTGCGCCCCAGTCCTGAACACCGCGGGTGGCGATGTTGCGGGCCGCATTGTGGTCGGCGTGGGCAACGACCCCGCACGACCGACAGTGGAAGGTTTCCTGGTTGGGCCGGTTCCGCTTGTCCCGATACCCGCAAGCCGCGCAGGTCTGGGAGGTGTACCGAGGGTCGACCTTGACCAGCGGTACACCTGCCCGACGCGCCTTGTAGACCAGGCATGCGCCGAGGTGCTGGAACGCCCACGAGTGCAGCGTGACCCGTTGGGGCTTCCTCAGTCGGACCCGGTCGCGGATCCCCGTCAGTTTCTCGAACGCGATCCCGCGGCCGGTGCGTGCAGCCTCGGTCACGATGCTCTTGGCGATGATGTGGTTGACGTTCGCGGCGTGCCGCGCTTCCTTGCGACGGCGGCGCGCTAGGAGCCGTTTCGCGGACTTGGTGCCCTTGGCCTGCTGCGCGGCGTCCCAACGGAACGCGATCGGGTTCGTTTCGACCTCGCGGCGACGCTTCGAGCCGGGCCTGCCGTAGCTGCCGGCCTTCAGGTTGCCTGCGAGCGTCTTGTAGGCGTCGGCGACCTTCTTGATGACGTGCTGGGCCGCCTGCGCACCGAGCCGGTAGTCGTCCTTGATGCCGTGGTAGGCGTGCCGCCGCAGGTCGTAGTTGCGGTAGCAGTCGATCTCCCGTGCCGTCACCGCGACGTCGGATGCTGCTGTGTTGCAGGCGCGTAGGGTCGCTTCCAGCGCCGCCGCCTGTTGCGGCGTCGGCAGGAGTTTCACCTGCACGGCCAGCTTCACCCCATCATCATATCATTTGGGTCTATGTCACCATGATGGACGGCAGACAGAGGGACGTTCGCCGGGGGACGCTCGGCTGCCTACCAGCAGATCATGGCCGAGGTGTGCCGGGACTTCGGCGCCGAACTGCGGCTAGCTGGCGGGGTCCCACATACAATCTCCAAACCGTACGTACGTCTTGTTAAAGACTGCGGCCCGGCACACGCACCGGCAAGCGGCTCACTACGCTGCCCGCATGGAACAGCGCAGCTTCGACCGGATCGGCCGGCACGTCGGCGTCGTCGGACTCGGCACCTGGCAGCTCGGCGCCGACTGGGGGCAGGTCAGCGAGAGCGCGGCGACGGAGGTGCTCGCCGCCGCCGTCGAGGCCGGCGTCACCTTTCTGGACACCGCCGACGTGTACGGCGACGGCCGCAGCGAGCGGCTGATCGGCCGGTTCCTGCGCGAGCACCCCGGGCACGGCCTGACCGTGGCCACCAAGATGGGCCGGCGGGTGCCGCAGACGCCGGAGGCGTACAACCTGGACAACTTCCGCGCCTGGACCGACCGCTCCCGGGCCAACCTCGGCGTGGACACCCTCGACCTGGTGCAGCTGCACTGCCCACCGACCGCCGTCTTCGCCGACGACCGGGTCTTCGACGCGCTCGACACCCTGGTCGCGCAGCGGCGCATAGCCGGGTACGGGGTCAGCGTCGAGACCTGCGACCAGGCGCTGACCGCCATCGCCCGCCCCGGCGTGGCCAGCGTGCAGATCATCCTCAACGCGGTCCGGCTCAAGCCGCTCGAACGGGTGCTGCCCGCGGCGTCGGCGGCCGGGGTGGGCATCATCGCCCGGGTGCCGCTGGCGAGTGGCCTGCTCTCCGGCCGGTACGACGAGCGCACCACGTTCCCGGCGGACGACCACCGCAACTTCAACCGTCACGGGGAGGCCTTCGACGTCGGCGAGACGTTCTCCGGGGTCGATTACGACCTCGGCCTGGCCGCCGTACGCCGGCTCGCGCCGCTGGTCGGCGACGGCCGGACGACAACGCAGTTCGCGCTCCGCTGGATCCTCGACCAACCCGGCGTCACCGTGGTCATCCCCGGCGCCCGCGACGCCGAGCAGGCCCGACGCAACGCCGCGACGGCCGAGCTGCCGTCGCTGACCGGGAGGGAGCTGGACGCCGTCCGCCGGACGTACGACGAGCTGATCCGGCCGCGGGTGCACGACCGGTGGTGACCCGGGCCGGCGGGTGAAGTCGCCGCGCCATCGCCGGGGGCCGACCGTCGGGGGCATCCTGGAGTCGGTGACCGTCGGCGGAGGGGAAACGATGAGAGGCTGGTTCCGGCTCGCCCTGGGGCTGCTGGCCGTCGTGCTGGGCGCGCTCTGGACAGTGCAGGGGCTGGGCCACGCGGGTGGCAGCGCGATGACCGGGCAGCGGATCTGGGCGTTCGTCGGCCCGGTCGTCGTCCTGATCGGACTCGTCACGCTCTACTACGGCATCCGGGCCCGGCGCCAGCGGGCCTGAGGCCGGGAACGGCCCCGGAAACGCGGAAAGCCCCGCCTCCCAATGGGACGCGGGGCTACGCGGCAGCCGGCGTGGGCCGGCACCATGCTCAGATGGGGCGGACCTGCTCGGCCTGCGGACCCTTCTGGCCCTGGGCGATCTCGAACTCCACCCGCTGGTTCTCCTCCAGCGTGCGGTAGCCGCTGGACTGGATGGCCGAGAAGTGGACGAACACGTCAGCACCCCCGCCGTCGACGGTGATGAAGCCGAAGCCCTTGTCAGCGTTGAACCACTTCACGGTTCCCTGCGCCATGTGTATCTCCTTCTGAAACTGGCGGCCGAGCACGCCGTGCGGCCGATTGGCCGTTTTCGAGCAGCGGTGCCTGAGGCGGCCCCCGGTGAAGGAGACTTCTCTCAACCCACGCGTCTCTCAACAGCGTGAGACAGCAAACCACGTACGCAAAAACTCTGCACAGCCTACCCGACGAAATTCTCCGACATGTGACCTGACGGATGCGGCAAGTCCCCTGGCCGGGCTGCGCGGGCCATGCGAAAGGCCCTTCCCACATGGGGAAAGGGCCGCTTCGCGGACGGTTCAGTCAGGCCACTGCCCGGTGAGTTTTCGTACGCTCATCGCCCCGCCCCGGTCCACTGCGGCCCGGACGACCGCGAAGATCGCCCCCTGCAACGCCGCGGCGGCCAGGATCTCGCCCCAGCGCCGGTCCTCGTCGGTGGCGCTGGGCGCCTCCCCGTCGCCGGCCGTCATCCGCCAGACCTGCCGGAAGATGGCCCCGGCGACCATACCGGCGGCCAGGCCGAGCACCACGCCGACCGGCTTGTACGCGGCCTTGCCGATCTTGTTGCTCACCTGCGCCTCCCACGAACGATCAGCAACACCACCACGGTCGCCACCGCGCCGACCGCGATGACCGCCCAGGGCTCGACCCCCCGGCCGTTCCCGGTCGCCCGGGCCCGGACCAGTCGCGCCTGGCCGGCCGCCTGCTCCCCGACGTGCCGAGCCTTGCCCGTCGCCTGCTCACCAGCCTGCCGGGCCTTGCCCGTCGCCTGCTCACCAACCTGCCGGGCCTTGCCCGCCTGGCCGCGCATCCGGGCCACGGCCTGGCCGGCCTGCTCGCGCATCCGCCCCTTCATCTGCTCGGCGGACTCCCGCAGCCGGGCCTTGACGTCGACCCTGGCGGCCAACTGCTCCACCGTCTCACCCAGCTCGACCCGGGTCCGGCGGATCTCCTCGCGGAGCGCCTCCACGTCCCCGGTCCCGTTGCCGGTCATCCCCGCCTCCCGTCCTTCACCGCGGCGGCGATGGTGTCGACACTCGCCCGTACGCTGCGGACTGTCGCCTCCGGCACTGGTGGGACGGCACGGCTGACCTGCTGCTTGCCGATCAGCGCGAGGATCCCGGCGAGCAGGAAGAGCGCCACCGACACGACCAGCGCGGCCGCCCACGCCGGCAGCACCAGCGCCAGCGCCAGGATCACCGTGGCGACCATCGCGCCGGCGCCGAAGAATGCCATCATTCCGCCGCCGCCGAACAGACCGATCCCGATCCCCGCGTGCTTGCCCTTGCGGGTCAGTTCCGCCCGGGCCAGCGCCAGCTCGTCCCGCAACAGGCGGGAGACCTGCTCGGTGGCTCGCTGCACCAGTTCCGCGGTGGACGGCTCAGTCCCGGTCCGGGACGTGCTGCGACTCGCGACGTCAGCCATGCTGTCCTCCTCTCCTCATCCCCGCGCTGTATGCCCGGAGTCGCCGCCCGGCAATCCTGCGGAAGGCGACCGGCTAGCCCCGGCCGCGCACCGACGGACGCCCGGCCGCCAGCGACGGACCGGAACCGGGGCGTGCTCCAGCAGGTCCCCGGAAACAGGCGGAACAAACGCAGCCGGCGCGAATGTCCCGCCGCCCGGCGACGACGAGGGGTGACCCGGGTCAGCGACGGGCGTCGGCGTAGTCGTCCGGGCCGACGAAAACCTCGCTGCGGGCCTCGCCGTCGTCGCTGCCGCCGAAGACCCGCGCGTCGTCGGGCACCTCGGTGTCGGGCCGCCGGCGCGTCGCCCGGCGCGGCTGCACCACCTGCCACGGCAACGGGCCGGAGGCGTCGCCCACCTCGGTGCGCATCCGGGGCAGCGCGGTCGGCCGCTGGTCGCGTACCCAGGCCACCAACTGCTCCCGGACCAGGCAGCGCAGGTCCCAGAGGCGGCCCGCGTCGGCGGCGCTGACCAGGGCCCGGGCCTTGACCATGCCGCCGGTCGCGTCGGTCACCTGCAACACGCAGGCCCGGCCGTCCCACAGTTCGGTGCTCTCGCAGATCCGGCGCAGTTCCTCCCGCATCGCCTGCACCGGGACCGCCCAGTCCAGATCGAACTCGGCGGTGCCGAGGACCGCCGCCTCCGTGCGGGTCCAGTTCTGGAACGGGGTGCTGGTGAAGTAGGAGGTGGGCAGGACCAGCCGGCGGTCGTCCCAGATCTGCACCACCACGTAGCTGAGGGTCAGCTCCTCGATCCGCCCCCACTCTCCCTCGACCACGACCACGTCATCGAGGCGTACCGCGTCACTGAAGGCCAGTTGAAGGCCGGCGAAGACGTTGCCCAGCAGGCTCTGCGCGGCGAGGGCGGCGACCACACCGACCAACCCGGCGCTGGTCAGCACACCGGCGCCGACGCCGCGTACGGCTGGGAACGTCATCAGCAGCACGCCGACGGCGAGCACCACGATCACCGCGATGGTGAGCCGGCGCAGCAGCAGCACCTGGGTACGCACCCGGCGGGCGTGCCGGTTGTTCGGCACATCCACCCGGAACCGGGCCAGCGCGGTGTCCTCCACCACGATCAGCAGCGCGGCGAGCAGCCAGGCGGACGCGGCGATCAACGCCAGCACCAGTCCGTGCAGAACGGCCTGCCGCAAGGGGCTGCCGACGGCGTACCGGGTGCTGTAGCGGACGGCGAGCTGCACGGCGAGCACGGTCGCGGCCACCCGGATCGGACGGTGCGCGTGCTCGGTGAGTTCGGTCAGCAGCAACGAACGCCGGCCGAGTCGCCGGGACGCCTGGTGCAGCGCCTCGACCAGCAGCAGGGCGGCCGCCGCCGCGACCAGGGCGGCGACGACCGTTCCGAGATAGTTCCGCACGAATTGCTCCCCCTCAGGACAGACGAGGACAATCTCCAGCCGGTAAGATTTCCAAACATCGGCCGCCGTGCCGGGGAGAGAATGGCTCGGTGAGCTTTCTGGTCGAGGACGATCCCGCCAAGCGCCGCTTCGAGATCCTGGTCGACGACGCGCTGGCCGGGTTCACCGAGTACCTGCCCCGCGACGGCGTGCTGGTCTTCACGCACACCGAGGTGGACGAGCGCTATCGGGGCATGGGCGTCGGCGAGGCGCTGGTCCGGGGCACCCTGGACCAGCTCCGCGAGCGCGGCGACCGGCTGGTGCCCCGATGCCCGTTCGTGGCCGCGTTCATCCAGCGACACCCCGAGTACGCCGACCTGGTGGTCGTCGAGTCGTGACCGTCGCCGAGCGGCCCGACCGGGCCGACCGGCTCAACGCGCGCCGGTGAGCAGCTCCACGGCGGCGTACGCGGCCGCCCGGGTGGCGCCGTGGGTGGCCAGGTGGACCGCGCCGGTGACCAGCTCGGGGACGCCCAGCTCGACCACCACGCCGTCCGGGCGGGCCGCGAGGGCCCGGGCCACCGCGTCCCGCATCCAGTCGTGCCGGTGCAGATCCCGCACCACCAGCACGAGGGGGCGGTCGGCCGCCCCGGCGGCCGGATCGGCGACGGCGTCGCTCTCGGCGTAGCGGACGGTGGTGGTACCGGGGACGAGTTCGGTCAGCGGGGCGGCGATCCCCCACGGGGTCTCCGCGCCCATCGCGATGTTGCGGGGCGGGGCGAACTCCACCACGTGGGCCGGGCCGGCCAGCGGCAGCAACCCGGCCCGGCCGCTGACCACCCGCACCGCTCGGCGAGCGGCGGCCAGCCCGATCGCCGAGCCGTCGACCGCGGCGGCAGCCGCCGGCCGGCCCGCCCGGGCGGCGACGGTCCAGGCGGCGAGCTGACCGACCCGCTTCGCCGCCTCGGCCAGCCGCTCCTCGGGCAGCTGGCCGGCGATCACCGCCGCGACGATGGCGTCGCGCAGCTCGACCGCGTCCGCCTCGGTGGCCCGCTCCCCGCCCACACAGATGGCGTCCGCCCCGGCGGCGAGGGCGCGAACCGCCGCCCCGGCGAAGCCGTACCGGTCGGCGACCGCCCGCATCTCCACCGCGTCGGTCACCACCGCGCCCTGGAAGCCCAACTCGTCGCGGAGCAGGCCGCCGAGGATGCGCGGGCTGAGGGTGGCCGGCAGCTCCGGGTCCAGCGCCGGCACCAGCAGGTGGCCGGTCATCACCGCCTGCACCCCGGCGGCCACCGCAGCCCGGAACGGCGCCAGCTCGACCGCGTCCAGCCGGGCCCGGTCGCCGTCGATGCGGGGCAGGTCGTGGTGGGAGTCGACGTGGGTGTCACCGTGGCCGGGGAAGTGCTTGGCGCAGGCGGCCACCCCGCCGACCTGGAGCCCGCGTACCCAGGCGGCGGTGTGCCGGGCCACCAGAGCCGGGTCGGCGCCGAACGAGCGGACCCCGATGACGGGGTTGGCCGGGTTGGAGTTGACGTCGGCGTCCGGGGCGTAGTCGAGGGTGATCCCCAGGCCGGCCAGCTCGACGCCGAGGTCGCGGGCGACCTCGGCGGTGAGGTCTTCGTCGTCGACGGCACCGAGGGCGAAGTTGCCGGGCCGCGAGCTGCCCCGGGCGCACTCGACCCGGGTGACGTCGCCGGCCTCCTCGTCAACGGCGACGATCACGTCGGGCCGCTCGGCCCGCAGCGCCGCGGTGAGCGCGGCGACCTGGTCGTGGTCGACGATGTTGCGGGCGAAGAGGACCACCGAGCCGAGCCCTTCGCCGAGCCACCGGCGCACCCAGTGCGGCGGGGTGGTGCCGACGAATCCGGGTTGCAGGACGGCGGCGGCGAGGGCCGCCAGGTCTCCGGTCGCTCCCACGATCCGCTCGCTCATACGCTGTCGTACCCCCGTCTTTTCCCCACGGCCTGCCGCCCCAGGCGGTGCTGCCAATGTTCACACCGCGCCCGGAAATAGTCAACAATCCTTACTGTTAGCCGCCTGGCGTACCCGGACCGGCCGTGCGAGAGTGCGAGCATGTCCCCCACGCTGCTCGCCGACGCCACCTCCGTCGCGGACGTCCCCGGCGTACGCCTGCTCGGCCTGGTGGTCGGCGGCCTGTTCCTGCTGATCGCGATCCGCGCGATGTTCCGCCGCTGACCGCGCGCCACGCGGCGTTCGGGCCAGCGTTTTCCCGGGTACGTGGTGGTCCGGGCGGGCGGCCCGACCACGGACGCGGCAAGGGGGACGGATGAAGGTTGGTTTTGCGCTGGCCAGCGAGGAGTACGGCCCGGCGGAGCTGCTCGCGCAGGCACGCGCCGCCGAACAGGCCGGCTTCGCGGCGCTCTGGATCTCCGACCACTACCACCCCTGGAACGACGCCCAGGGCCAGAGCGCGTTCGTGTGGTCCACGATCGGCGCGCTGAGCCAGGTCTGCTCGCTACCGGTGACCACGGCGGTCACCTGCCCCACCACGCGGATCCACCCGGCGGTGATCGCCCAGGCCGCGGCCAGCAGCGCGGTGCTGCACTCCGGCCAGTTCGTGCTCGGCGTCGGCAGCGGCGAGGCGCTGAACGAACACATCCTCGGCGACCCCTGGCCGCAGCTCGACCTCCGGCTGGAAATGCTGGCGGAGGCGGTGGAGGTGATGCGCGAGCTGTGGAAAGGTCACTTCGTCAACCACTACGGGGAGCACTACATCGTCCAGCACGCCCGGGTCTACACCCGTCCGGACACGCCCCCGCCGATCTACGTCTCCGGCTTCGGCCCGAAGTCCATCGACCTGGCCGCCCGGATCGGCGACGGCTACATCAGCACCAGACCCGACCCCGACGCGGTCCGCCGGTTCCGGGACAACGGCGGCGGCGACAAGCCGTGCCAGGCCGGCTTCAAGGCGGCGTACGCCGACAGCGAGGACGAGGGCATGCGGCTGGCGTACGACAAGTGGCCGAACTCCGGGCTGCCCGGCGAACTGTCCCAGGTGCTGGCGTCGCCGCGGCACTTCGAACAGGCCGCGCAGTTGGTGCGGCCGGAGATGATGAGGGAGGCGTTCGTCTGCGGCAACAGCCCGGACGCCCACCTGGAGATGATCGACCGGTACGCGAGGGCCGGCTTCGACGAGCTCTACGTGGCCAACACCGGCCCCCACTGGCAGGGCCTGTTCGACCTCTACCAGCGCGAGGTGTTCCCCAGACTGCGCTGACCGGGGCTGCCCTCGCCTCAGCCCACGACACTCTCCTGCCCGACCCGTCGCCCCACCGGCCCCGACTCACATACCGCGAGCCACCACTGTCTGTCACAGTCCCCACCGCCCCCCGAACAGTGCGAGGGTGACTTTGCTTTGCAGCCATCTACGCAACAGTCACCTAACGTCTTTCGTTGCGTAGATGGCTGCAAAGCAAAGGCGGGCGAAGGAGGCTTCCGCGCCAACCCCGACTGACAGATTTTCCGCAGGTCACGCGACTGAACGTGACAGCAGCCAGCCACACGCGACACCCGAACTCCATTACGGAGGGTGATACAACGTCAATGAGTACGACGACCACCCACAGTTACTGCCTAACCGGCGACAACAGCGACCAGCCGGCGCGCCTGGTGCCGCGCGGCCCCAGGCGCGCCGGCAGGCCTCAGCCCACGCCCAACGCCCGGCACAGCCGAACGTTGCCGGCCTCGGTGCCGATGCCCGCCCGCTCTTGCGGATGGTCGACGTACCAGCGCAGCACGTCGGTCAGGAACCACGGATGGATCGAGAAATAGCTCAACGCCAGCCAGGGCCTGGTGGCCAGACCCCAGACCAGGCCACGACGCGCGACCAACTCGGGGCGGACCACCATGAGCACCAGCGAATTTCCGGAGGGCTCCCGCACCGGCGTGCCCGGCGCCAGGGCCTCCCACGCGATGTGCCGCCGGCCCAGCAGGTCGCGCTGCTCGATCCCGGACGGGGTGAGGTCCATCCGTGGGCGGCCGGCGAAGACCGCCACCACGAACGCGACCACCAGCAACAGCCACAGCGCCGCCATGAGCCACGTCCCGGCGGCCAGCAGGTAGCCGAACGGTTCCGGGGCGTCAGGGTCGCGAAGCAGGTCGACGGCGACGACGCCAAACTGCGTAATCGCGGCGGTGAAGACCATGACCTGCGCCGCGACGAGCCAGCCGAAGGCCGGGGCGGCGGGCACCCGGAGCCGGCCCGGCCCCACGACGACCAGCCGGACCGGCCGCCGCCACACCCTCAGCAAGCTCAGCCCGACCCCCACGAGGAGCAGCAGGGCCAGCAGGACCGGCGTCATCCCCAGCGCGATGAACCACCCGGACGAGCGCGGCGCACCGGCCAGCACGATCGCCGCCCGTACCAGCGACAAGAGCAGCGCCGCCACGACCGCGAGGCGGGCTATCCGGGTGCTGGGTGACGGGTGTACGGGGGCGTTGGCCGGAATCGTCGGCGAGGGCATGCCGGCATGGTGACCCACCGGGTCAACCGACCGGGACGCGGACGCTCGACGGCTCAGCCGTCCTCGACTGCGACGCCGTGCAGCAGGGTGGCGACCAGGGCGTCCACCAGTTCGGGCGAGGGCTCCGGGGGCGGCCCGGTCGGGTCGAGCAGCCGCCCGAGGACCAGGTCGTGGCAGACGCCGACGACCAGCGTGGCGACCGCCTCCGGCCGACGGCGGTGCCGTCGGCGTGGATCGGCGGCAGGTGCGTGGCGAGCGGGGTGAGGACCGCGCCGAGGTCACCCCGACGCACGTCGTGGAGGCAGCCGAAGGCGAGCCGGCCGCCGGGGCGCAGCGCCCGGCCGACGTTGGCGAACGCGGCGACCGGGTCGGCGAAGAACATCACCCCGAACCGGCTGAGCGCGACGCCGAACCCGTCAGGAGGGAACGGATGGACCTGGGTGTCGCCCCGGACGAACTCCACGTTCGCCACGCCCTCGTCGACCGCCGACGCCCGGGCCCGGTCCAGCATCGGCGCGGACAGGTCGACGCCGACGGCGTGACCGGCGCCGGACCGCCGGGCGGCCAGCCGGGTGAGCTGACCGTTGCCGCAGCCGAGGTCGAGCACCCGGTCACCCGGCCCGACCACGGCGAGCAGCAGCTCGTTGAAGCCGCTGTTGATCGCGTCGTACCGGGCCTGGTGCTCGGCAGCGGTCCGGTTTCGGCAATGAACGGCCGGGGTACCTGCGGCCGAACGTGCACTACCCTGACGCGATGCCCGTCCACACCCGACCATCACGGGCGAGAGGAGCCAGATCGTGATCGAGCAGCCGGCGTACACCGGGTTCGGTTTCTCCGACGAGGAGTGGGGGCTGCTGGCCGGGCTGCCGCAGGCCGTTCTCGCTGCGGCGAGCGCGGCCGAGTCCGACGGCACCCGGCGCACCATGGCCGAGAACGCCGCCGGGCTGGCGGCCATCGCCGCCGGACGCGAGTCGGCCAGCCCACTGGTGGCCGCCGTGGCCGGTGAGGTCGTCTCCCGGGTGGGCGACCCGGAGGCCGGGGCGGAACTGCCGCTCATCGCGCCGGCCGACCCGCCGGCGTTGCTCGACGACGTGCTCGCCCGCGCCGGGCAGGCGTGCGCCCTGCTGGCCACCAAGGTGGACGAGGGGCAGGCCGGGGCGTACCGGCACTGGCTGGTGGAGATTGCCGAGCAGGTGGTGGGCGCGGCCGCCAGCGGCGGCATCCTGGGCCTCGGCGGAGACCTGGTCAGCGACTCGGAGCGGCGCTTCCGGGACCGGCTCGCGCAGGTGCTGAACGACTGATCGCGGTCGGAGGGCGACGAACCACGGAGGCCGCGGCATGGGCAAGGGATGAAACGACACATTTTCGACACGGAGCAGGTGCCCGCCGCCGACCGCTTCGGGCTGTGGCTGGACATGCTCGCCCAAACGCCCGCGCTCATGCGGATCCGCACCGAACACGCCGACGACTTCGTCGCGCGGGCGGAGTTCCTCGACCTGGGGCCGATACAGCTGATCCGCCACCGCTACCCCTCGTTGAACGGGGTCCGGAGCCGGAAGCTGATCGAGCGCTCCGACGCGGACTGCTACCTGCTCGCGCTGACCCTTTCCGGGACCGGCATCGCGGACCAGGACGGGCAGCGCGGTGTCTGCCGCCCCGGCGACTTCACCTTCTACGACTGCGCCCGCCCACAGGAGCTCAGCCACCACGGCGACGACGACGGGCGGGAGCCCGCCAGTTCGATCGTCGCCTTCGTCCCGTACGACGCGCTGCCGCTGCCGCACCGCCGGCTCGCCCCGCTGTTCGCCGCGCAGATGTCCGGCACCGAGGGGATCGGCGCGCTGCTGGCCAACTACCTCATCCAGCTCACCGGCCATCCCGAGCAGTACCACGCCGCGGACGCCGAGCGGCTGGCCGGGGTTGGGCTGGACCTGCTCTCCACCATGCTCGGACGGCACCTGTTCTCCGAGGACGCGGTGCCCACGGAGGTACGCCGGCGGGCACTGCTGAACCAGATCCGTTCCCACGTCCGCCAACACCTGGGCGACGTGGCGCTCAGTCCTCGGCTCATCGCCGACGCGCACCACATCTCGGTCCGGTCGCTGCACCGGATCTTCGAGGCGGAGGAGTCCACGGTCGCGGCGTACATCCGGGACGAGCGACTGGGGCGTTGCCGGCGCGATCTGGCCGATCCGGCGCTGGGGGACCGGCCCATCCAGCTGATCGCCGGCCGCTGGGGCTTCCGGGACAAGGCGCACTTCAGCCGGGCCTTCCGGGCCGCCTACGGCGAGACGCCGCAGGCGTACCGGGCGCGGCACCTCGAAACGGCACGCATCGTCAACGCTCCGGCATCCATGGTCAACTCCGAGCGGACATACTGACTGCGGGCCACGGCCGGGAGACCGGGCGCGGCCCACTGGTAACGGGGGGCCGCGGCGAGGCGCCCGCGACGGGTCAGTCGCGGGCGATCGCCCGGTGCCGGTCACGCCTCCGCCTCCAGCAGCGTCAGGACGGCCTGCTCCACCGTCTCCCGCGGCATCCGCGACTCCACGGCGGCCACCACCCCGTCGTGGTAGAGGTCCACCACCCGTGGGTCCACGTAGGACGTGCGTGCCACGGTGGGCGTGTTGCCGAGCAGTTCGGCAACGGAACGCATCACCGCGGCGACCGCCCGCCTGCGAGCGGTCACCGACCTCTGCGCGCCGACGGTCGCCAGTTCGGTGGCGGCCAGCACGGTGGCGTGCCAGGTGCGGAAGTCCTTGGCGGTCATCTCCCCGCCGCTGGCGTCGCGCAGGTAGTCGTTCACCTCATCGCTGCGCACGTCCCGCCAGCCCCGGCCGTCCCAGTAGCCGAACAGCCGCTCCGCGGCCCGCCGCCGGCGGCGCAGGTTGGTCAGCACCCGGCACAGCTCGGGGTCCTCGATCCGGCGTACCTGCTCGAGGCCACCCTTCGCCGGGAACTCGAGAACCACACAGCCGCCCCGGGAGCGGGCGTGCTCCGGGCGCAGCGTGGACACGCCGAACGTGGGGTCGTCGCCGGTGGCGTACTGGTCGTTGCCGACCCGGAACATGCCCATGTCGAGCAGCCGGGCGACGGTGGCGAGGACCCGGTCCCGCCGCAACCCGCGCAGCGCCAGATCGTGGTCGACCCGGTCGCGCAGCACGGGCAGCCGGTGGGCCACCTCCACCACGTGGTCGAACTTGGCCTCGTCCCGCGTCTGGCGCCACCGCGGGTGGTAGAGGTACTGCCTACGCCCGGCCGCGTCGATGCCGATGGCCTGGATGTGCCCGTTCGAGTACGGCGAGATCCAGACGTCCCGCCAGGCCGGGGGGATGACCAGTTCGCGCAGCCGGGTCAGCTCGTCGGCGTCGCGGATCGGCTCACCCGACGAGTCGACGAAGCTCCAGCCCTTGCCGCGCCGCCGGCGTCCGTACCCCGGCCGACCCGGATCACTACGCCGCAACCGCACCGGAGACCCGCACCGCCTCGTCCACGGCGGCCAGCACCTCGTCGACCCCGATGGCCGCCAACGTCGGGCCGAGCACGCGGTGCCGGGGTCGGTCCACCGGCGGCCCCCAGCGGGCCGGCGGCACCGGGCCGAAGAGCACCACCGAGGCGGTGCCGTACCCGGTGGCCAGGTGGGCCACCCCGGTGTCGCCACTGACCACCAGCCGGGCGTCGGCGACCAGCGCGGCCAGGTCGGCCAGGCCGGTCCGGCCGGCGAGCACGGCGTCCGGCGGCAGGCCGGCCGCCCGGGCGACCCGGCCGGCGAGGTCCCGTTCGTCGGCGGTGCCGGTGAGCACCACCCGGTGCCCCCGGTCGGTCAGCGCCCGGGCGAGCGCCGCGAACCGCTCCGCCGGCCAGCGCTTCGCGTGGATCTTGCTGCCCGGGTGCAGCACGGTCGCGCCGGCCGGGACCCCGACCTCGGGCGGGCGTCGCAGCGCCAGGTCGGCCGGGTCGGCCGGCAGGCCGTACCAGTGCAGCAGCCGGCACCAGCGGCGGACCTCATGCTCGTCGTTGTCCCACGCCGGGCCGGCGGCGTGCCCCGCGTCTGGATTGGCGAAGGCGAACAGCACGCCGGGGCGGGTAGCGGCGAGCATCCGGTGCGATAGCGGCCCCTGCCCGTGCAGGTTGACCGCCACCTCGGGCGGCGGCACCATCCAGGACGGCCGATCGGCCAGCCCGTCGGTGGGCAGCACCCGGTCGACCACACCGACCAGGTCGGCCAGCGGCGCGAGCCAGGCCGGCGCGGCCAGCACCAACTCCCGGCCGGGGAAGCCGGCCCGCAGGCCGCGCAGCGCCGGCACCGCCGTCGCCAGGTCGCCGACCCCGAGCGCCCGCAACACCAGGATCATGGGTACGACGACTCCTGCTCGGCGCAGACCACCATCTCGCGTACCGCGCAGCCGGGTGGCTGGGAGAGGGCGAACATGACGGCGGCGGCGGTGTCGGCGGGTTCGTTGAGCACGGCGTCCGGGCCGGGGCGGTACCGCTCGTCGCGGGTGTCGAAGAAGGCGGTACGCATGCCGCCCGGGATCAGCAGGGTGACGCCGACCGTGCCGGCCAGTTCGGCGGCGAGCGCCCGGGTGAAGCCGACCACCCCGAACTTCGCCGCGCAGTAGGCGGTGGCGTCGCTGACCGCCTTGACGCCCAGCGTGGAGGCGATGGTGACGATGCTCCCCCGGGACGCCTCCAGGAAGGGCAGGGCGGCGCGGATCACCGCGGCCGTGGCGAACAGGTCGACCGTCACGACCCGCTCCCAGGTCTCGCCCGGGACGTCGGCCAGTTTCCCCGGCACGTCCACGCCGGCGGCGGTGACCACGGCGTCCAGGCCGCCGGAGCGTTCCGCCAGGTCCCGGGTGGCCGTCTCGGCGGCCCGGGTGTCGGCCAGGTCGCACTCGATCCACGGCACCCCGTCGCCGGGTCGCTGCCGGTCCAGCACGAGGGGGCGACCGCCGGCGCGGGCCACCGCGACGACCACCGCGGCCCCCAGCCCGCTCGATCCGCCGGTGACCAGCACGGTGGGGCCGCCTCCGGGTTGACTGCTCATGCCGCCTCCTCCGTCGGTTGCCGCCGGGACCGGGCCGCCGCGATCATGTCGGTGGTGGACCGGCCGTCCAGGTAGGGCACGACCACCGTGTGTCCACCCCAGCGGGCCAGGATCTCCGCCTCGGGAAGGGTCTGCTCGCCGCCGCCGGTGGCGTAGTCGCCGCCCTTGACCCAGATGTCCGGACGCAGCCAGGACAGCGCCGCGTGCGGGGTGGGCTCGTCGAAGATCAGCACGGCGTCCACGCAGCTCAGCGCGGCGAGCAGCCGGCTGCGATCGCCCTGCGGCACGACCGGTCGCTGCGGTCCCTTCAACCCGGTCACGCTGGTGTCGGAGTTGAGGCAGACGACGAGGCAGTCGCCGAGCTGCCGGGCCGCCTCCAGCGTCGCCACGTGCCCGGCGTGCAGCAGGTCGAAGCAGCCGCCGGTGGCGACGACCGTGCCGCCGGCCGCGCGTACCTCGGCGACCAGCGCGCCGGCGGCGACCGCGCCGATCCGCTCGCCGCCGCCGCTGACCACCGACGGCGAGGCGTCCCGGACCGGGGCGGGCAGCGCGGCCGCCACGCCCCCGCCGGACACGTACGCGGATGCCTCGGCGACCGCCTCCTGCACCGCCTCGGAGACCAGCGCGCCCCGGGCCAGGGCGAGGGTGGCCGCCGCGGCGAACCGGTCCCCGGCCCCGCAGGTGTCCCCCTCTGCGCTGGCCGGGGCGGGCACCACCAGCGGGGCGGAGCCGGCGTGGCAGAGCAGCGCGCCGTCCCCGCCCAGGGTCACCGCCACCGCGCCGGCCCGCCAGCGGCGGCGCAGCACCTGGGCGCTTCGGGACGCGGTGACCAGCCGCGACTCGCCCGGCCGCGCCTTGGCCAGCTCACGTGCCTCGGGTTCGTTCGGGGTGGCCAGGCGTACCCCGGGCACCGCGGCCGGGCCACGTGGATGCGGATCCCAGACCACCGGCGCGCGGGTGGCGGCGAGCGCGGCCCGCAGCGCCGGCTGCTCGGCCACGCCCCGGCCGTAGTCGCTGACCAGCACCGCGGCGGCGTCGGCGAGCAGGCGCAGCACCGCCTCGCTCGGCTCACCGGGCGGGCTGGCCGGGCCGCCCCGGTCGTGGCGCAGCAGCACCCGCCCCCGCGCCCGCAGCCGGACCTTCTCGGGGGTGGCACCGGCCAGCGGCAGCGCGTACAGCTGCACGCCGGCGGCGGCGAGCAGCGTGCTGAGTCGGGCCCCGCCCGCGTCGTCGGCGATAGCGGTAACCAGCGCGACCTCGGTGTCCCCGGCGGCGGCGAAGGCGGCGGCCAGGCCCGCGCCGCCCGGCCGGTCGGCGTACGTGGTCTCGTCGAGCACCGGCACCGGGGAGTCCGGGCAGAGCCGATTCACCACGCCCTCGACGTCCCGGTCCAGCAGGGTGTCGCCGAGCACCACCACGGGTCCCCTCACGCTCGACCTCCTCATCGGGCCTGCACCTGGTTGGCACCGTCCCCGAGCACCACCTCGACGCCGGTACGCACCGGGCCGGCCGGCGCCGGCCCCACCGCGGCCGCGGTGAGCGCCGCCGGCAGGGCCCGGTCGACGTACTCGCAGAGCACGTGGGTGGCGACCAGGTGCAACTCCTGCACCACCTGGCTCTCCGGCGAGTCGATGACGAGGCTCTCGTGGCAGGCGTCGGCGAGCGGGTTGGGCGCCGGGCCGGTGAAACCCCAGCAGCGCAGCCCGGTTTCGCGTCCGGCCCGGACGGCGGCGAGCAGGTTGCCGCTGGCGCCGCTGGTGGACATCAGCAGGAGAATGTCGTCGGGGCGGCCGTGGGCGCGGACCTGGCGCGCGAAGACCTCCGGGAAGCCGTAGTCGTTGCCGATGGCGGTCAGCGCGGAGGTCTCCGCGTGCAGCGCGATCGCGGAGAGCGGCGCCCGGTCGGCGCGGAGCTTGCCGACCAGTTCGGCGGTGAGATGCTGAGCTTCGGCGGCGCTCCCGCCGTTGCCGGCCACCAGCAGCCGCCCACCGGCCGCCAGCCGGTGCGCCAACTCCCCGCCCCAGCGGGCCAGCAGCTGCTCCGATTCGCGCAACGGCAGCAGCGCGGCGGCCAGCAGGGTCAGGTGGTCCTCCAGCACCGTCCCACCCACAGCCGGCCCGGGCGCCGCCATCAGGCGACCACCCGGGTGGGCCGACCCACGGCGACCACCTCGCCGTACATCGCGGCGAGCCGATCCGCCGTGGTCGACCAGGAGTAGCGGGTGCGGGCCCGTTCCAGCGCCGCCGTGGCGTACGCGAAGCGGCGGATCCGGTCGCCGAACAGCCGGCGGATCGCGGCCCCGAGCGCCGCCGGGTCCCGGGCCGGCACCAGGTCGCCGGTCCGCCCGGGCACCACCGTGTCGATCAGGCCGCCGACGGCGGTGCCGATCACCGGTACGCCGCACGCCATCGCTTCGAGGGGAGTGAGCCCGAACGGCTCGTACCAGGGCGCGGCGACCAGCACGTCCGCGGAGCGGTACCAGCGCCCCATCTCCTCGCGGGGCACCGCGCCGATCAGCTTGACCCGGTCGGCGACCCCGTGGGCCTCGGCGAGCGCCCGCAGCCGCAGCGCGTACGCGTCGGTCTCCAGCAACCCGGCCGGCGGCCCGCCCACCACCACGCACTCGGCGTCGGGGACCAGCGCGGTGGCCCGGATGACGTCCTGGAAGCCTTTGCGTTCCACCAGCCGGCCGACGGTGAGGACGCGCGGCCGGTCTCCGTCCCGCTCGGCGACCGGGCCGAGCGGGGCGAAGGTGGCCAGGTTCACCCCGGACGGGACGACGGTGATCCGGGAGCGTGGCACTCCCATCCGCACCAGTTCGGCGACCTCGTCCTGGCACTGGGCCACCACCCGGTCGACCGAGCGGCCCAGTTCCCGCTCGTGTCCGATCCGGTCCGGCGGGCTGGTGTCCTGGGCACCCTGGTGGCGTCGCTTGACCGTGCCGAGCGCGTGGTACGTCTGCACCACCGGCACCCCGGTCCGTCGGCCGGCGGCGAGGGCGGCCAGGCCGCTCATCCAGAAGTGGGCGTGCACCACCTCGGGCTGCCAGTCGCCGACCCGCCACCGGTCGGCGAGCCACTCCCCGAACGCGGGCATGTAGGGCAGCAGGTCGTCCTTGGCGACCGGCTCGGCCGGCCCGGCAGGCACGTGCACCACGTCGTATCGGTCCGGGGCGCGGACCGCCACCGGCAGGTCCACGGCGTCGCGCCGGGTGTAGACGCGGACGTCGTGGCCGGCGGCGGCGAGCGCGGCGGAAAGCTCCGCGACATGCGTGTTCTGGCCGCCGGCGTCCTCCCCGCCGAGGACAGCGAGCGGGCTGGCGTGCTCCGAGATCATCGCGACGCGCATACTTCCTCCTCCAGCAGCCGGTCCCAGTCGGCGAGAAAGCGCTCCAGGCCGTAGCGGTCTCGGGCCGCGGCCCGGGCCGCGGCGCCCGCACGGCGTGCCGCCACCGGGTCGCCGACGAGGCCGCGGGCCGCCTCCAGCAGCACGTCGACCCGGGTGGAGAGGGCACCGGCGGACGGCGGCACCGCCGCCACGGCCTCGGTGGTGGCCAGCGCCACCACCGGCATGCCGATGGTCATCGCCTCGATCAGGCTCAGCCCGAGCGAGGTCCACCGGCACAGGTGCAGGTACGCCCGCCGCCGGGCCAGTTCGGCGTGCATGGCGTGCTGCGGCACGTCGTCGTGGCTGGTCAGCCGCTCCGGCGGCAGCCCGAGCCGGTCGGCCAGCCCGGCCACGCCCAGGCCGTAGACGTCCAGCGGGGCGATCTCGGCGAAGCGGGGCAGCAGGTCGGTACCGGTGACCCGCCAGCGACGTACCGGCTCGTTGATGACGACGGCGAGCCGGTCCAGCTCGCCGGTCCATTCGACGGCCGGGGCGACCACCCCGTGCTCGACCACGGCGGTGCGGGTCCGGCCGTTGTCCCAGAACAGCTCGTTGAATCCGGTGACGTGGGTGAGCAGCAGGTCGTCGCGGTCGGCCATCGGGTGCCGGGTGTTCGGCACGTCACCCTTCGGGGTGTTGTGCTCGACGTAGATCGCCGGCACGTCCCGGCCCACCCGGCGGCCCAGCCACTCGCAGGCCAGGTCGAACTCCTCGGGGCGCTGCAGCAGCACCACGTCCACCTCGGCCCGGCCCACCTCCTGCGGGGTCACCTCGACGGCGTTGTCCGGCCACGGGTAGGTGCGCGCCCGGCCCAGGCCGTACGGGCCCCGGTCCGGGGTGACCGGCACCAGGTAGCGGTGTTTGCCGTGCACGAAGGACGTGGTCCAGGACCCGTGCACGTGCCAGAGCAGCACGTTCATCGCACCACCCCGACGACTGCGGCCAGGGGCTCCGGCGCGTCGGCGGATACGCCGAGCAGCCGCAGCGCCTCCAGCACCCGCCCCGGCTCGACGGCGGAGAGGCAGGGGTGGCCGGGGACCGGGCAGCGGGTGGCCCGGGTGTCGCGGCAGGCGGCCCCGGCATCGCCGAGCCGAACGGTCGGCACCCGGTACGGCCCCCACTGTCCGAACGGGACGGTGGGGGCGAACAGGCTGACCACCGGAACCCCGAGCGCGGCGGCCAGGTGCGCCGGCCCGGTGTTGCCGACCACCAGCGCGCCGGCCCGGACGATCACCGCGGCGAGTTCGCCGAGCCCGGTGCACCCGCCCAGGTCGAGGCCGCCGGCGGCAGCGACCCGGGCGGTCAACTCCCGTTCGTCGGGCCCGCCGGTCACCACCACCCGGTAGCCGGCGGCGCTGAGCACCCGGACGATCCGGGTGGCCAGCTCGGGCGGGCAGGCCCGGGTCTCCACCGAGGAACCCGGGTGCAGCACGACGTAGCCCGGTGCCCCGAGCCCGGCTGGGGCGGGCGGCAGCCGGTCGGCGCGCAGCCGCAGGCCCGGCTCGTCGTCGGCGGGCAGCGCGTAGCCGGCCGCCGCGGCGAGGGAGAGCGCGCGCTCCGGTTCCGGCACCCCGACCGGTACGCGGTGCCGGACGTCGAGCAGGGCACCCGGATAGTCGTCGCTGATCGCGCTGATTCGAGGGGTCCCGGCCAGCCGCAGCAACAGGGCGAGGGGCAACGCCGACTGGTGGAACGAGGTGAAGACGACTGCCTCCTGCGCGCCGAGCGCGGCGAGCCGGTCGGTGAGCCGGCGCAGATCCGCCGGGTCGGCCGCGCCGGCCGGGGCGTCGATCCAGGGCAGCGGCCACTCGACGATCTCGTCGACGCCGGGCAGCAGTTCGGCCGCGGCCCGGCCGCGCGGCCCGCAGAGCAGCACCACCCGCTGCGCGCCGGCGGCGACCGCCCGGATGGCGGGGCCGGTGACCAGCACGTCCCCGGCGGCGTCGCTGCGCGCCACCAGCACCGTGCCGCTCCGGCGCGGGGCGGCCGGGGCAGCCACCAGGCGGATCCGGCGCAGGATCTCCGTGACCGCGCCCGGCAGGTCGCCGGCGACCGTGGGCGCGGCGGCCACCTCCGCCGGCCGGGTAGCCGGGGTGGGCACCAGGATGCCGGCAGCGCCGGCCGCGGCGGCGGCGATCATGTCGGCGCCGATGTCGCCGACCAGCACGCACCGGGTCGGCGTGGTGCCCAGCGCCCGGGCCGCGGCGTGCACGAGGCCCGGGGCCGGTTTGCGGCAGGTGCACCGGTCCGGCTCGCCGTGCGGGCAGATCTGCCAGCTGTCGAACGGTCCGAGCAGCTGTTCCACCCGCGCGTTGACCCGGCGTAGTTGGTCGGCGGTGAAGCAGCCCCGGGCGAGGCCGGACTGGTTGCTGACCACCGCCAGACGCAGGCCGGCCGCGCGCAGCCGGTCCAGGGCCTCCCGCGCGCCGGGCACGGGTCGAACCTTCTCCGGGTCGCCGTTGTAGGGCACGTCCTCGATCAGCGTGCCGTCGCGGTCGAGCAGCACCGCGTCGTACAGGCCGGACGGGAATCGGTCAGCAACCGGGTCAACCCGGGCTGACCTGCACTGATCCCGCTCGTGGTCCCGTCGCACGGGCGGCGGGTTCCCGACCCCCCGAGGAGTAAACATCAACTTCGGCGGGGACGCCGCTGCGCCGACCCGGTCCGGCGATACCCACCACCCCCGAGAAGCTAACCGACCGGCCCGGCTCGGAATCCCCCGGGCGGACGCCTGCACGGGACTGACGGGGCGACTGGCTACCCTCTCAGGTGAACCCTGTCGGCCGACCGAGGATGTCCGTGATGATCGAACCCGTGCAGTTGCCCTCTCCGTGGCGCGACGCACGCCTGACCGTCGTCGTTCCGACCTACAACGAGGCGGGCAACCTTCCGGTGCTGGTCGAGCGACTCCTCGCCCTGCCGCTGCCCGGGCTGAAGGTGCTCGTCGCGGACGACAACTCCCCGGACGGCACCGGCGAGGTGGCCGACAAGCTGGCCATCGAGCACCCGGGCCGGGTGCTGGTGGCGCACCGCCCGGGCAAGGAGGGGCTCGGCCGGGCGTATGTGGACGGGATCAGCCGGGCGCTCGACGACGGTGCGGATTTTGTCGCGCAGATGGACGCGGATCTGTCCCACCCGGCGGAGGCGCTGCCCGGCATGCTCGGCGCGCTACTCGCCACTCAGGCCAGCGTGGTCATCGGCTCACGTTATGTGCCCGGCGGCGAGCTCGACGAGAGTTGGCCGCTGTACCGGCGGGCGCTCAGCGGCTGGGCCAACCTCTACGTGCACACTCTGCTGCGGGTACGGATCCGGGACCTGACCGCCGGCTTCAAGATCTGGCGGGCGGAGGCGTTGCGCGACATCGGGCTGGAGCGGGTGCAGTCCAACGGGTACAGCTTCCAGGTGGAGATGCACTACCTCGCCACCAAGCTGGGACACACCATCCTGGAGGTGCCGATCCGTTTCGAGGAACGCCGGGAGGGCGACTCGAAGATGACCACCGCCACCAAGATCGAGAGTGCGCTGATGCCGTTCAAGCTGCGCAACCGGCACCGCAACCTGGAGAGGCCGAGTCAGCGGTAGATCCGATCCGGCTACCCGGCCGGTTACCGGGCGAAACGCGTTTGCCTCGCCCGGGCCGGGGCATCCACCGCCGCATGTACACGGTTGCGCAGCTCATCGGTGGGGTGTGGGGCGCCGGGGGCGCGGGAGGTGAGCTGGTCGTACCCGATCCGGCCGACGGCTCGCCGGTGACCACCGCGCCGGTGGCGACGGCGGACGAGGTGGCCAAGGCGGTCGAGGCCGCCCGGGGCGTGGCCGCGGAGTGGGCCGCGACCGCCCCGGCCGAACGGGCGGCGGCGCTGCACCGGGCGGCGGACGCGGTGGCGGCGGTCGCCGAGGAGCTGGCCCAGGCCACCACGGCAGAGATGGGCAAGCCGCTGGACGACGCGCGTGGCGGCGTGGCGGCCGGCATCGGCACCCTCCGGCAGTACGCGGAGCTGGGCCCGGTGCGCGGTGCGCGGACGCTGCACGGCGGCCACGGAGCCCTCGACTTCATGGCCCCCGAACCGCGCGGCGTGGCCGCCGCGATCACCCCCTGGAACGACCCGGTGGCGGTCTCCTGCGGGCTGCTCGGCGCGGCCCTGGTCACCGGCAACGTGGTGCTTTACAAGCCGAGTGAGCGCACCCCCGCCACCGGGTGGCTGCTGGCCCGGGCCCTGGACTCCGCGCTGCCCGCCGGCGTGCTGTCGCTGCTCGTCGGCGGCGGCGAGGTGGGCGCGGCGCTGGCCGGGCAGGCCGTGGACGTGGTGGCCCACGTCGGCTCCACCGCCACCGGCCGGGCGATCGCCGCCGCCACCGCCCGCACCGGCGCGAAGCTGCTGCTGGAGAACGGCGGCAGCGACCCGCTGGTGGTCGACGCCGACGTCGACCCGGTCTGGGCGGCGGAGCAGGCGGCGCTGGGTTGTTTCGCCAACGCCGGGCAAATCTGCGTCGCGGTGGAACGGATCTACGTGCACCGGGATGTGGCGGAGGACTTCGTCGACGCGCTCGTCGAGCGGGCCGAGGCGCTGCGGCTGGGCGCGGGGCGGGAGCCAGGCACGCAGCTCGGGCCGCTGGTCGACCGGCGGCACCGGGATCACGTGCACGGGCAGGTCACCTCGGCGGAGGCCGAGGGGGCGCGGATCCGAACCGGCGGGGAGATCCCGAACGGCCCGGGCGCCTTCTACCCGGCGACCGTGGTCGCCGACTGCCGGCACGAGATGACCCTGGTCCGGGAGGAGACCTTCGGGCCGGTCGCCCCGGTGGTCGTGGTCGACTCGTTCACCGAGGGGCTGCGGTGCGCGGCCGACTCCCCGTACGGGCTGGCCGCCACTGTGCTGACCGGCTCGATGAGCCACGCCCACCGGGCCTGGCGGGAGCTGCCGGTGGGCACCGTCAAGATCAACGCGGTCTTCGGGGGCGCGCCGGGCGGTGCCGCGCAGCCACGCCGCGGCAGCGGCCAGGGCTTCGGGTACGGCCCGGAGCTGCTCGACGAGTTCAGCACGGTGAAAGCCGTGCACATCGAGGCCCCGGGCGGCGGCCACTGGTAGCCGAAAGGGTGGCTGCCCGCATTGGGCAGCCACCTTGCGTGCCTGCGGGTCAGCGACCGCGGGCCTTGGCCTTCTCGCGGGTCTCGGTCGTCTGGCGGAGGTTCGCCTTCTGGATCGCCTTCACCAGTTCCGGCTTGGTCATCCGGGACCGGCCCGGCACGTCCAGCTTCTTGGCGACCTCCATCAGATGCTCCTTCGGCGCGTTGGCGTCCACGCCGCCCGCCGTGGGCGCCCGCCGCTCCGGGCCACCCCCGGCGGCCTGCCGGTCGCTCGGGCCCTTGCGTCCCTTCGACTCCCAGTGATCGCCCACCTTCTCGTACTCGTGCTTCAGGGCGGCGAACGCGGTGCGGTGCGCCCGCTGTCCCTCGCCGTACGTCTCCACGGCCGAATCGTGCGTCTTCGCCCAGGTCCGTTGCGCCTTCTCCGGGGAGCGTCGCAGCGTACTGGGCAGCACCTCGCGCCCGGGCATCTCGTCCTCCTGACATCTCGATGGCTTCCTATGACCGTTCCCCCACGTCCCGGCGGCAAACCGGCACCCGGTTTGTCGATTCCTCCGGCCGGGTACCGCCGGGCCACGCGCGACAGGTGCGCACCGGCGTCGAGGAGGCGGTCATGGCGGCGACGACAAAGCCGGCGGTCACCGGCCGGCAACAGGCCCCGCTCCCCCGGCGGGTACGCCAGCTGAGCTGGTCCACCTGGCGCGGGGTGCTCGCCCGCAGCGGACGGAACTTCGTCACGGACAACTGCGCCGACTGGGCGGCGGCGCTGACCTACTACGGGGTGCTGGCGCTCTTTCCCGCCACCGTCGTGGTGGTGGCGCTGGTCGGGCTGGTGTCCGACGGTGAGCGGACCGTCGACACGGTGATCGACCTGGCCCGGGAGATCGGCGCCGGCTCGGTGGTCGGCAACGACGCCTTCGTCGGCGCCGTCCGCGGGGTGGTGGAGCAGCGGGGGCCGGCCAAGGCGCTGCTCAGCTTCGGCCTGCTCGGCGCGCTCTGGTCGGCGTCCGGGTTCATCGGCGCGTTCACCCGGGCGTCCAACGCGATCTACGGGGTACGGGAGGGGCGGCCGTTCTACCAGCTGCGCCCGCTGCAGATCGGCCTGGCCGCGCTGTCGCTGCTGCTGCTCGCCGTGGTCGCCACCGGGCTGATCGTCAGCGGCCCGGTCACCGACGCGGTCGGCGACCGGCTGCATGCCGGCGGGCTGGCGCGCACGGTGTGGACGGTGGCGAAATGGCCGCTGCTGGCGCTGGTGGCGATGACGCTGCTGTCCCTGCTGTTCTGGATCGCCCCGAACGTCCGGCAGCCCCGGTTCCGCTGGCTCACTCCGGGCGGTGCCCTCGCCCTGCTGTCCTGGGTGCTCGCCTCCGCCGCTTTCGGCCTCTACGTCGCCAACTTCGGCTCCTACGACGTGACGTACGGCAGCCTCGGCGCGGTCATCGCCTTTCTGGTCTGGCTCTACCTGTCCAACTGCGCGCTCATGCTGGGCGTGCAGGTCGACGCCGAAGTTCAGCGCGGGCGGGTGATGCAGACCGGCGCCGGGGACCCGGGCGAGCCGGTGCTGCCGCCCCGCGCCCCGGCTCAGGTGTGAGCGGCTTCGGCCGGTTCGTGGCCTGCTGACCGGCCCGGCCGCTCGGCCCCGGTTTACCTCCGATCCCCTCGGGCATGTCTGACGGCATGGAACGAGGCAACAGCAAGCACTCACCCAGGGTCGACGACAACATGGCCCAGGACGTCGAAGGCCTCGTGCAGGGGCCGGGCGCCGGCGGCTCGCGCGTCGAGGAGTCCCGCCAGCCCGAGCCGGCGGGTGAGGACCAGCCGGAGCCGAAGACGCTGACGGCCGGCGCGAGCCGCGGCGGCAACCCGCAGGGGATGAGCATGGACGACGTCGAGGCACGCAGTCGCCTCGGCCGGTTCATCACCATGGTCGCCCTGCCCGGGGACCGCGAGACGTTGGTGGCCAACGCGCGGGAGAACCAGGCGCCGGCCGATGTCGTCGCCGCCCTGGAAAGCCTGCCCGACGGCACCCGCTACCAGACGATTTCCGAGGTGTGGGCCGCGCTGGGGCACAAGAACGAGACCACGCGCTGGTGACCGGATCGACCCGCGATCCGGAACCGACACCAGCGGAGAGGAGGGGTCGCGATGAGTGATGTTGTCGAATACGTGGATGTTTCCGTTCCGATCCGCACCGTCTACGACCAGTGGACGCAGTTCGAGGAGTTTCCGCACTTCATGCAGGGCGTCCAGGAGGTCCGGCAGCTCTCCGACACGATGACGCACTGGACCGTCGAGATCGCCGGCGTGCGGCGCGAGTTCGATGCCGAGATCACCGAGCAGTTGCCGGACGAGCGGGTCGCCTGGCGGTCGACCGGGGGGAGCCGGCAGGCCGGCGTGGTGACCTTCCACCGCCTCGACGACCGGCACACCCGGGTCACCCTGCAACTGGAGTTCGAGCCGCAGGGTGTGGTCGAGCAAACCGGCGACAAGCTCGGCATGGTGGACCGCCGCGCCAAGAACGACCTCAAGCAGTTCAAGCAGTTCATCGAGCGGCGCGGGCAGGAGACCGGTGCCTGGCGGGGCACGATCGACCGGCCGACCCCCTGATGTCCCGAGCCGCCGATAGCCGTTTGCGATCACCACGACCGGGTACCGCCGAGGCATGACCGACAACGATCGCCACGTGTGGCGCGACGAGACCCGCATACCCCTGCACGAATTGGACCGGGCGCTCGCCCGGTCCACCGTTGACGGGCAGGCCGACGACGTCACCGGCAACGACGCCGGTGAGGAGTCCGCGTTCGGCCACGGACCCGAGGCGGTGGACCGTGGCGCCGGCCCGGAGGCCGAACGGCGGGAGATGACCGACGCGGACCGGGCGTACCGGCCGTCCACCACCGGCCGGACCGGCCCGGACGCGTGAGCCGGCGCCCCGGAAACAGACAGCCGAGTTAAAATCGCCCGAACGGGGGACGGCGATGCCCGGAGCCCGCGTAACACTTCCGGGATGCAACAGGGCTCCGGTTTCCTCACCCCGCGTCAGCGCCGCCTGGCCTGGCTGGGTTTCCTGCTCGCCGCCGTCCAGGCGCCCGTCGCCGCCAAGCTGGTCTCCGACGCCTCCTGGCTGTTCAGCCTCGTGGTGGCCCTCATGGTGGCGACCGTGATCATTGCCGACGACGCCCGCCGCCGCCAGGCGGCGGACGCCTCCTGCGGCGATTAACCGTCGGTGCCGGGGCGCGCCTCGTGCCCCGGCCGTCCGGGGCTGCGCCGGTGTTCTTTCATCTCCGCCTCGTAGAGGTGGCGCCGACCGCCGGCCAGCTCGTCGCGGGCCCGGCGGTCCAGCTCCCGGAAGAGCGCGTAGTACCCGTCGTCGAAATCTTCGACGATCTGGAAGGTCCAGCGGCCGGCGATCACGTTGCGGCCGATCAGGTCCCGACCGATCACGTCCGCGATCTCCTGGTGGCCGGCGCAGCGGAACAGTCCCACCGCGCCGTCGAGCATCAGATCGGCGTGGCCGATCAGCTGGTGCAGCGCATAGAGGTGCCCACGAGCCCGTTCCACCGTCTCCAGGGCCTCGCTGAGCTTGCCGAGCGCCGCCACCGTAGCGTCACTCACGCCCGCCGGCCGGCGGTGCGCCTCGTCCGGTCCGTTCGCCTGTCGCGCCATCGCGTGTCCTCCACCGGGTCGGCGATTGCCTTCTGACTTCTGCCCCCTGACGGGCAGGTCATTCCCCGTTGACCCCGCCTCGCCCCGGCTGACCGAAACCTTTTCGCCACGCTCCGGATAGGCTGCCGTCATGCCAGGCATGGTCGGGCGGGTACCCACGCCATCAGCACCCACCTCGGGAGTGCCCACCGGCCCGGGCGCGGCCGCGTCCAGCACGGCAACCGCCCTGTCGGCCCTCCGGTGGGCCGACACGCCGCTCGGCGCCCCCGAAAAGTGGGATCCGGCCGTCCGCGCCGTGGTCGACCTGGTGCTCGCCTCGCCCGTGCCGATGGCCCTGCTCTACGGCGACGACCTGGTCCTCATCTACAACGAGGGGTACGCCGCGCTGATCGGGGCGCGGCACCCGCGGGCGCTCGGGCGGCCGGCGGCGGAGGTCTTCGCCGACGTCTGGTACGAGCCGGGCGCCGGCGAGGTGATCGAGCGGGCGTATCGGCGGGGCGAGCCGTTCCTGGAGCGAGAGGCGGTGCTGCCGGTCGACCGGCACCAGACCGGGCCCACCGAGCCGGCCACTTTCACCCGCGGCTTCTCGCCCGTCCGGGACAGCGCCGGCCGGACCATCGGCGTGCTCAGCGTGGCCGCGCAGACCAGCCAGGTCACCCGGCAGTTGGCGGGCCTGAGCGACTTCGCCGCCGCGCTTGCCGGCACGCTCACCCTCGACGACGTCGCCCGGATCACCCTGCGCTACTGCCTCGACGCCTTCGACGCCGACCGGGTCACCTTCGGGGTCGACGAAGGGTCGGCCTGGCGCATGGTCCGCCGCATTCGCGGCGAACTGCTGGACGAGGCCGACGAACGGCTCCCGCCGTTGTGGCGACGGGTGCCGGCCGACTCGCCCCTCCCCATGGCGGTGACCGCCCGAAGCGGCGTGCCCGTCTTCGCCGCCGATGGGCAACCGCTGCGGGATTCCGCTACGGACCGGCACGACCACAAGATCCGATCGCTGGCCGCCCTGCCGCTGCGCTCGGCGGTGATCCGCGGCGCGCTGACCGTCGGCTACCAGGCGACCCACTCCTGGTCACCGGCGGAACGCGCGCTGCTCGCCGCCTCGGCAGAGCTGGTCGGCCAGGCCGCGGAGCGGGCCCGCCGCTTCGAGACCCAGCACGGCACCGCTCAACTGCTGCAACGCAGCATGCTCCCCGAGCAGCTGCCCGACCTGCCCCGGCTGCGCATCGCCGCCCGGTACGACCCGGGCGTGGACGGCAACGCCGCCGGCGGCGACTTCTACGACGCTTTCGTGCTGCCCACCGGCGCGCTCGGCGTGGTCCTCGGTGATGTGGCCGGGCATGACATGCAGGCCGCCGCCCGGATGGGGCAGGTACGCGCGGCGCTGCGCGCGCTGGCGCTCACCGATCCCCGCCCGGACGCCGTTCTTGCCGGTCTGGACCGGCTGGTCGCCAGCCTCGGCACCGAGGGCGGCACACCGGAACTCTTCGTCACCGTGGTCTTCGGAGTGATCGAGATCGACCAGGAGCGGATCACGCTGGCCAACGCCGGGCACCCCGCCCCGCTGATCCGGCGCTGCCGAGCCGAGGGCAAACCCACGGCCGAGTACGTCGAGCTGCGCACCGGGCCGCCGCTGGGGCTCGGCTACCGCCCACACACCACCACCGTGCCGTTCCACCCCGGCGACACCCTGTTGCTGTACAGCGACGGGCTGGTGGAGCGGCGCTGGCAGGACCTGTCCGCCGGGCTGGCCGGGCTGGGCGCGGCGGTCACGGCCGCGACCAGCGGCGATCCCCGGGCGCTCTGCGCGGCGGCCACCGCCGCCGTGGCCGGCGCGACGGAGGACGACGTGGCGGTGCTGGCCGTGGAGCACGCGGTCAAGCCGAGCCGCTCGGCCAGCATGAAGGTGCCGGCGGAGCCGACCGCGCCGAGCCGGGTACGCCACTGGATGACCACCCAGCTCACCGAGTGGCAGGTGCCCGAGGGGATGATCGGCGCCGCGGTGCTGTGCACCAGCGAGCTGACCACCAATGCGTTGCTACACGCCGGCACCGCCGCCCGGGTGGAGATCGACCTGAGCGCCGAGCGGCTGCTGGTCTCGGTCGCCGACTCCGGCACCCGGGGCCAGGTGACCCGGGCGCAGACCGACCCCCTGAGCAGCCGCGGGCGCGGCCTGGGGCTGATCGAGGAGCTGAGCGACGCCTGGGGCACCGACCCCACGGTGCGCGGCTCGACGGTCTGGTTCGAGATTCTCATCCCGCCGGCGTAGGCCGGGCATCGACGCCGGCGCGTTCGGGTAGAAGTGGAACCATGCCTACCGACAACCGCAGCGGTGTCCTCTTCGACGTGGACGGCACCCTGGTCGACACCACCTACCTGCACACGGTGAGCTGGTGGGAGGCGCTACGCCAGGCCGACCACCGGGTGCCGATGGCGCGGATCCACCGATCCATCGGGATGGGCTCGGACAAGCTCCTCGACCACCTGCTCGGGCCGGAGCGGAACCGGGACGCCGACAAACAGCTGCGCGACGTGCACGACGCTCGCTACGCCGAGTACTGGGAGCGGCTGATGCCGCTGCCGCGCGCGGCGGAGTTGCTGCGCGCCTGCGCGGCGCGTGGGCTGCGGGTGGTGCTGGCCAGTTCGGCGGCCGAACGTGAGCTGGCCGCCCTGCGGGCCGCCCTCGACGCGGACGACGTGATCGACACGGCCACCTCGTCGGCGGACGCGCAGCGCAGCAAGCCGGCACCGGACATCCTGGTCGCCGCGCTGGAGCGGTCCGGGCTGGCCGCCGAGCGGGTGGTCTTCGTCGGCGACTCGGTCTGGGACGTCGCGGCGGCCGGCAGGCTGGACATTCCCTGCATCGGGCTGACCTGCGGCGGCACCAGCCGGGCGGAGCTTGCCGGTGCCGGTGCGGTCGCGATCTACGACGACCCCGGCGCGCTGCTGGACGCCCTCGGCGAAAGCGCGATCGCCGCGCTGGGTTGACCCGCCGCCGGGGCCGACCGGAGGCTGACCGGGTGCGGTGGCACTGGTCAGCGGCGTCCGGCGAGCAGGCGGGCGACCAGGGCCCGGCCGAGATCCCGGCCGGAGCGCCAGGCGCTCTGCACCCGGGGCCGCCCGAACGCGTCCCCGGCGATACCGATCCCGTCGTCGTCCAGGTGGTACGTCGCGTCGCCCCCGCTGGCGGCGGCAGGCTTGGCGTATGTCCAGCGGTGCACGTGCACCAGCTCGGCCGGTTCGGGCAGGCCGAGCAGGTCGCGGACCGCCTGCTCGATCGCCGGGCCGGCGGCGGTGGGCTGGAGCAGGTGTCCCGCGGCGAACTCGGGGGTGGTGTGGGCGACCAGCACGGGCGCCCCGTCGCCCCGCCGATCGCCGTCGTCGCAGACCAGGCTCAGCAGGGGGTGCGCGTTGACGAAAGCGCCCCGGAAGTCCGGCCAGCGCCGGGTCGGGAAACGCAGCAGCCCGGTCAGCGCCGACGACCAGCGCTGCCCCTCCACTGCGGCGGTGGCGGCGATCAGCGCGGGGTCGAGCAGCAGGGCCGCCTGCGGGCCGGGCATGGCCAGCACAGCGGCCTCGCAGGCGAGGCCGTCCACCCGTGGACCCGGTGCCACCGTCATCACCAGGCGGTCGTGCGTGACAGGAAGGTCCCGCGCCAGGTGCTCGACGAGCGAGCGGAGCCCGCGCGGGGCGGCCCAGCGCATCGGGCCGGTGGCTTCGCGGCGCCCCGCCGGCCCGTACGCGATCAAGGTGTCGGTCCACTCGCGGGCCAGGCCGGCGGCCCGCCAGCCCTCGACCACCGCGGCGAAGTCGGGATCGTCGACGGTGAGATACGCCGCGCCGAGATCGGCGGGGCGGCCGTCGAACCGCTTGCTGGCCATCCGGCCGCCGGTCACCCGGGCTCGTTCCCGCAGGTGGACCGGGATGCCGGCGCGGACCAGCTCACCGGCGCACGCCACCCCGGCGATGCCCGCGCCGACCACCACCACACCCGCCCGGTCCGCCGCCATCCGGTGATCGTAAGCGCCGAGGCGACCGGCGCGGCTCGGCCGCCGTCCGGCGCGCCGCGGGAGTTACCACTCCTTTCCCCGGGGAACGCCCGCGGTTGACGAAGGAGGAGGCGCATGACCAGACCCTCGAGGCCGGCCTGGCTGCCCGGGATGCCCGGTAGCGACAATCTCCCGTCCGGTCCGGGCGGTCGTCCCGCGAAGCCGAGCGAAGACGGACATGGACCCCAGACCGGCCCGCCGATCGTCACGATCGGGTCGTACCCGGACTATCCGTCGGCCCAGCGGGTGGTGGACTATCTGGCCGACAACCGCTTCCCGGTGGAACGAACCTCGATCGTCGGCACCGACCTCACCCTGGTCGAGACGATCATGGGCCGGATGACCGCCGGCCGGGCCGCCCTGGTGGGCGCGGGGGCGGGGGCCTGGTTCGGGCTCTTCATCGGGCTGCTGTTCGGCATCTTCACCGCGGGCAGCTGGCTCGCGGCGATCGTGTTGGGGTTGGTGATCGGTGCGATCTGGGGTGCCGTGTTCGGCGCGGTGGTCCACGCGATGACCGGGGGCCGACGGGACTTCACCTCGTCCAGTTCGCTGCGGGCCGGCCAGTACGCGGTGACCGTGGAGGCCGAGCTGGCCGACCAGGCCCGGCAGTTGCTCGGCCGACTGCACGTGTCCCAGCCCGGCTCGATCGCCCGGTAGCCGGCGTCACACGATCGCTTCAAATTCCAATTACAGGTGACAGCTATCTCTGTTACGCCGCTCACCGCCGGCCCCGCAAGCCTCTGTTCAAATTTGAAATAGTGCTACTCTCGTAGCCGTGACGGAGAGTCTGGACAGCGAGCGGATGGCCTGCTGGCGCGCGTACATCGAGTCGAGCCAGCGGCTCTTCACGCAGCTAGAGGAGGACCTGCGCGCGGCCAGCGCGCTGAGCTTCGCCGACTACCACGTGCTGGTGCTGCTCTCCGAGGCGCCCGGGCAGCGGCTGCGGATGGGCGAGCTGGCCGGCCGGCTGGTCTTCTCGCCGAGCCGACTGACGTACCAGATCGCCTCGATGCAGAAGCGGGGCCTGGTCGCCCGGCAGTCCTGCCCGCAGGACCGACGCGGCAGCGAGGCCGTGCTGACCGCCGCCGGCCTGCTCGCGCTACGCGAGGCCGCGCCGCACCACCTGCGCTCCGTGCACGCCCACCTGATGGACGACCTCGACGACGCCGAGGTCGCCTGCCTCACCCGGGTCTTCGAGCGGCTCGGCCGGCGCCTGCGCGCCGACCGCGACGCGGCGTCCACCCCGGCCGACAAGTAAGGAGCCCGCGATGCCCGCCATCACCGTCGACGACGTACTCGTCCTGCCTCGCCTGCCGAAGCTGGCCGAGTCCACCGCCTTCCGCCCGGTCCGCCGGCTGACCACCGCGCCGAGCGGCTACGAGGGCGAGGGGTTCCCGGTCCGCCGGGCCTTCGCCGGCGTGCCGCTGACCGAGCTGGACCCGTTCATCCACCTCGACCAGATGGGCGAGGTCGACTACGCCCCGGGCGAGCCGAAGGGGACGAGCTGGCACCCGCACCGCGGCTTCGAGACGGTGACCTACATCATCGACGGGATCATGGACCACCAGGACTCGCACGGCGGCGGCGGCACCATCACCGACGGCGACACCCAGTGGATGACGGCCGGTGCCGGCCTTCTGCACATCGAGGCCCCGCCGGAGCAGCTGGTGATGAGCGGCGGCCTCTTCCACGGCCTCCAGCTCTGGGTCAACCTGCCTCGGGTGGCGAAGATGAACCCGCCGCGCTACCAGGACATCCGCGGCCGGCAGGCGGCGCTGCTGACCACGCCCGACGGCGGCGCGCTGATCCGGGTGATCGCCGGGGAGATCGCCGGCCACCAGGGCCCGGGCTCGACCCACACGCCGATCACCATCGCCCACGTGACGCTGCAGCCCGGCGCCGAGCTGAGCCTGCCCTGGCGGCCGGATTTCAACGCGCTGGTCTACGTGCTGGCCGGCCGGGGCACGGTGGGCACCGAGCGCCGCCCGGTGCACCTCGGCCAGTTGGCCGTGCACGGCCCGGGTGACGCGCTGCGGGTCACCGCGAACGCCCGGCAGGACGGCAACACGCCCGCGCTGGAGCTCTTCATCCTGGGCGGGCAGCCGATCCGGGAGCCGGTGGCGCACTACGGCCCGTTCGTGATGAACACCCGGGACGAGCTGATCCAGGCGTTCGAGGATTACCAGGCCGGCCGGCTCGGCGTGATCCCGGCCGGGCGGCTGCCGCACACCGGCGGCGAGGGCACCCGGCCCTGACCGGACCGCACCCAGCGGGCGTCCCGGGCTCTGCCGGGGCGCCCGTCGGCGGTCAGGAGACGGCGAAGATGCCGGCCACCCCGAGGATCACCATCAACAGGACCGCCACCAGCGCACCCCGTTCCCCCTCCACCGCCTGGTCGCGGTACTCGGTCACGGCGTTCGTCGTCTCGGCGGGCATGCGGTGGCCTCCTCCTGGTGCGGCTGGGAATCCGGCAGCGCCCACGCGAAGGGCTCCGCCGACCAGAAGTGATGGGCGTACGCCGTCCGGGGCTCGGCCGGGAGGACGTTGCGACCTCGGAGGTGGAATTACCCGTTCGGGCGACGCGAAACCTCGCCGAGCCCGTCGAGCGCGCCCGGCCCCGGCGGGTACGCGAACGACACCCGCGGCGAATAGAAGCCCCCGCAGATCACGAGCGGGTTGGCGGGACGCAGCGCGTAGACCGAGTGCTCCGGGGCGAGGAACTCGACCGACTCGACCTCGAACGGGGTCACCGGTTCCGCCACGTACGGGTAGTCGGCGCTGAGTGTTTTTCCGTTCCAGACCGTCAGGTACCGGTGGTGCCCGCCGCGCACCTGGCTGCCGGTGTGCCCGACGCGGGACACGGTCCGGATGATCGGCTGCCCGTCCGTGCGGGTCTCCGCGGTCAACTGCTCGCCCCGCAGCTCGAGCCGGGTCTCGCCGAGCGCCGCCGGGACGCCTCGGGCGATGGCGTACGCGCGCACCAGCGGGCTGGACGCGAGGTAGTGGGTCCACCAGCCCCCGGGGGTGTCCCCCACCGGCGGCGGGTCGATGTCGTCGAGGGCGAGGCCGAGGTAGGTGAGGGAGTACGCGCCGAAGCCGGAGGTCTGCGACTCGTCGTCCACCACGTACTGGCAGAGGAACACCTGACGGTCGGGGTGGGGCCGCAGCCCCGTGGGCACGAGCGCCGCGGCCGCGTCGGGCTCCGCCGGGAGCCAGCTGAACTGGAGCACCCGGGCGTTGACGACGAGTTGCGGTACGGCGGGATCGAGCACGGCGCCTCCGTAGTCGAGTACACCCGCACGCTACGGGCAGTCCCGTCAGCGGGACAACGACTGAAAGCCGACAATGTGAGAGAGCCGTCGACCTTCCCGTCGACCCGGATGGTCAACAACACGTGGCCGACCAGCCACCCGAACCGGACCAGACGGAAGAGGCAATCAGCCCGGAATCACCCCGATTTATCTCTTGGGTCACTTAAATCCCTCATACGTTCGGCTAGAGTTTCGATGGCTGATCGGGTTAGGGTGGCTTCCGAACGGTCGAAGCAGCTCTAAACCGAAACGTCACATCCTTTTCCGCCGACGAGGTGCAGGGAGGACTACGCCATGACCGCGCACACGATCAGCGAGCAGCGGACCACGCCGCCGTCCACCTCTGAGAAGCTTGACCGGCAGGCGCTCACCGACAGCGCCGCCGATCTGCTCAACGCGATGGCCGCGCTGCCCGCCAACCATCCGTCGCGCCCCGCACTGCGCGACCAGGCGATCGAGGCCTGGCTGCCGCTCGCGAACCATCTCGCCCACCGCTACAGCGGTCGGGGCGAGCCCACCGACGACCTGGCGCAGACCGCCGCGATCGGCCTGATCAAGGCGATCGACAAGTTCGACCCCTCCCGGGGTGTCGACTTCGCCGGTTACGCCATCCCGACCATCATCGGCGAGCTCAAGCGGCACTTCCGCGACCGCACCTGGGACATCCGGGTGCCCCGGCGTCTCCAGGAGCTGCGGCTGGCCATCTCCGACGCCAACGGCGCGCTGCTGCAGACCCTCGGCCGCTCGCCGACCGTCGCCGACATCGCGGCCCACCTCAACCTCACCGAAGAAGAGGTCCTGGAAGGCCTGGAGGGTGCCCGCGCGTACAACGCGGTGTCGCTGTCCACACCGACCGGCGACGGCGACCGCGCCACCGAGCTGGGCGACCTGCTCGGTGGCGAGGACGGCGAGTTCGAGCTGGCCGAGCTGCGCGTCGCCCTCGGTCCGGCGCTGGCCACGCTCGACGAGCGGGAGCAGAAGATCCTCACGCTGCGCTTCCACGGCAACCTGACCCAGACGCAGATCGCCGAGCGGATCGGCGTGTCGCAGATGCACGTGTCCCGGCTGCTGGCCCGGGCGCTGACCAAGCTGCGCGGGCAGCTCGACGAACCGTACTGACGGACGGGCAACGGCGGCCGGGCCCGCGGGCCCGGCCGCGGTCCCGTTCGCGGGCAGGACGAGCAGGGGGCCACGCCCTCAGAGTCGGCTCTGCTGCCGCGCGTACGACCGGAGGTAGACACGCATTACCGTGCGGTAGCGCCGGGGGGACGTCGGTCACGCGAGGCTCATCGCCGTGCGGGCGAGCGCGCGTTGCCGCAGCGCTGGGTCGGTGACGATGGTCGCCGCCGCGGCGAGGCGTCCCGCCTCGGCCAGCACCGTGGCCCGACCCTGCGGTGTCAGGGCATAGCAGCGGCGGGCCCGCCCGTTGACGATCTCCTCCTTCACGACCTCGATGAGCGCCGCCTCGGCCAGCCGGTCGAGGATCGCGTAGAGCGTGCCGGCGGCGAGCCGGACCGAGTTGTCGGAGAGGGCGCCGACCCGCTTGATGATCACGTAACCGTGCAGTGGGCCGTCGAGGAGTGCGGCCAGGACGAAGTAGCTCGGGGCCCGAAGCATGCTCACCGTTCCCCGAGCAGCTCGCTGACCGTGACGAACTCAAAGCCCCGGGCGCGCAACCCTTTGATCATGTCGGGCAGCCCCTTGATGGCGACCAGTCGCTCGTCGGCGCCCGTGTCGTGAGCGAGCATGATCGTTCCCGGGGTGCACGATCCGACGATGTAGTCGACCAGACCCGCCTGGTCGTTCCGGTAGTCGGTCTCCACCATCTGCCGGTTCCACAGCACCACCGAGGCGCCGAAGTCGGCTGCGGCCAGCAACGCGCTGCCGCCGAGATGCCCGTACGGCGGGCGCAGCAGGGTCGGTTCCGTGCCGGTCACGGTGGCGATCGCCCGTGCGCCCCGCTCGATGGCCTCGTACGCGTCGGCGTACTCCATCCGCCCGAGATCCCGATGAGCCCAGGTGTGGTTACCCATCTCGTGCTCGCCGAGCTGCCCCGCGAGCAGATCGCGGTGCGCCAGCGCCCGTTCCCCGATGAGAAAGAAGGTTGCCCGGACCCGGTGCTCGGCCAGGATGGCGTGCACCTGCGGAGTCCAGTTCGGCATGGGTCCGTCGTCGAAGGTCAACGCGACCAGCTTCTTGGTGGTGTTGACCCCCCAGGTGACCGCCACCTCACGGTGCCGCGGCTCCGTCCGTCGGCCACTGTGGACGGTGGCCGCGTAGCCGCGGTAAAAAGGGAGCGGATAACGCTCGTTGAAACGCTCCACGCCGGTGACCCCCGCCACGCCGGCGGCCGCGCCGAGCCCGGCCGCCAACGACATCCGGATCAGGTCGCGCCGCCGTCGCCCGCCCTCGGCGGGAGGTCCTGCCGCCGGCGCCGGCTCCGGCTTTGACCCAGCCTGGTTTGATGCCGCCGTGAAGTCGTTCGACGAGGGAACTTTAGTCACCGCGTCACTATATACGTGTTACGCGTGTATAGTGGCCCGCCGCGACTCGCGCCCCCGATCAGCGGCGGGAGTGCCGGGTGAGAGATTAGGACTGTGCTCTCCGACGTGGCCCTCGACCTGCCGGTCCGGGCGGTTCTGCCGACGCTGACCGAGGCGCTGGGCGCGGCCGGCACGGCGGTCCTGGTGGCGCCCCCCGGCACCGGCAAGACCACCCTCGCGCCGCTGGCGGTGGCTGACGAGGTCGCCGGGCGGGTGGTGGTCGCCCAGCCCCGCCGGATGGCCGCCCGGGCCGCCGCCCACCGGATGGCCGCCCTGCTCGGCGAGCGCGTGGGCGGCCGGATCGGGTACGCCGTTCGCGGCGAGCGCCGCGTCGGGCCGGACACCCGCGTCGAGGTGGTCACCACCGGCCTGCTGGTGCGGCGGCTGCAACACGACCCCGAGCTGCCCGGGGTCGGCGCGGTGCTGCTCGACGAGTGCCACGAGCGGCAGCTCGACGCGGACCTGGCGCTGGCCTTCACCGTGGAGGCCCGGGCCACGCTCCGGCCGGACCTGTGGCTGCTGGCGATGTCCGCCACCCCGCCGGCCGACCGGTTCGCCGCACTGCTGGGCGGGCCCGACCGGCCCGCGCCGGTGGTCCGGGCCGAGGCGGCCCTGCACCCGGTGGCCCGGGTCTGGGCGCCGCCGCCCCGGCCGATCGCCGCGCCGGGCGCGGGACGGATCGCCCCGGCGCTGCTCGACCATGTGGCCGCCACGGTCCGCCGGGCACTGCGCGAACGAGACGGGGACCTGCTGGTCTTCCTGCCCGGGGCCGGCGAGATCGCAGCGGTCGCCGCCCGCCTGGCCGACCTGCGCGACATCGTCGCCGTGCTGCCGCTGCACGGCCGGCTGCCGGCCGCGGCGCAGGACGCCGCGCTGCGGCTGCGACCGGTCGGGGCTGACACGCCCGTCAGCTCGACTCGACCGTCCGCGTCGGGCACCGAGCTGGGGCCGGCAACGGTCGAGCGGCGGGTCGTGCTGACCACCGCGGTGGCGGAGAGCAGCCTGACCGTGCCGGGGGTGCGCGTGGTGGTGGACGCCGGGTTGAGCCGGGTGCCCCGTACCGACCTGGCCCGGGGGCTGGGCGCGCTGGTCACCGTGCCGGTGTCCCGGGCGGCGGCGACCCAGCGGGCCGGCCGGGCCGGCCGGGAGGCCCCCGGCGCGGTCTACCGATGCTGGTCGGAAGCGGCCCACAGCCACCTCGCCCCGCAGCCCGAGCCCGAGATCGCCACCGCCGACCTCACCGGGTTCGCGCTGGAGCTGGCCGCCTGGGGCGACCCGGACGGCGTCGGGCTGGCGCTGCCCGATCCGCCACCGCCGGCCGCCCTCACGGTCGCCCGGGAGACCCTGACCACGCTCGGCGCGGTAGACGCGGCCGGCCGGATCACCGCCCGGGGGCGGGCCATCGCGGCAGTCGGGGCGCATCCCCGGCTGGCGCGGGCGCTGATCGACGGGGCGGAGCGGGTCGGCGCCAACCGGGCCGCCGAGGTCGTCGCCCTGCTGGCCGAGGAAACCCTCACCCGTGCCGGCGACGACCTCCCCACCCTTTGGCGCCGCCTGCGCACCAACACCGACCCCGCCGCCACCGCCCGCTGGCGCACCGAAACCCGCCGCCTCCACACCACCCTCCCCACCCCCACCCCTCCTCCCCGCGATCTTGCAGATACTGCCGCGACAAACGGTGCGGAAGCTGCAGAGCGCCGACCCAAGGTGCAAGATCGCGGGCAGCCGGCGGGGCTGAGCGATGACCTTGCCGCGGGGATCGTGGTGGGGTTGGCGTATCCGGAGCGGTTGGCGCGGGTGCGGCGGGGCGGGGGGTCGGGGTATCTGATGGCGGGCGGGACGGCCGCGGAGCTGGCCGCCGGGTCGGGGCTGGCCGGGTCGGTGTGGCTGGCGGTCGCGGTGGCCGACCGCTCCCCCGGGGCGCCGACCGCCCGGGTCCGACTCGCCGCACCAGTGGACGAGGCGACCGCGCGAGAGGCCGGCGGCCCGCTGCTGCGCACCGAACGCGAGGTCGGCTGGCTCGGCGGGGACGTGGTGGCCCGCGAGGTGATCCGGCTCGGCGCGATCGAACTGGTCGACCGACCCCTCGCCGCGCCGGACCCGGCGCTGCTCGCCGAGGCGGTGCTGACCGGGCTGCGCCAGGCCGGGCTGGGCCTGCTGACCTGGACCCCGGAGGCGATCGCGCTGCGCCGGCGGCTGGCCTTCTGCCGCCACGCGCTCGGCGACGCCTGGCCCGACGTCTCCGACCCGGCGCTGCTCGCCGCCGCGCCCGACTGGCTCGGCCCGGAGCTGGCCCGCGCCCGGCGCCGGGCCGACCTGGGCCGGATCGACGTCGCGGCGACGCTGCGCCGGCTGCTGGACTGGCGGCAGGCGGCCCGGCTCGACGAGCTGGCGCCGGAACGGCTCGCCGTGCCCAGCGGCTCCCGGATCCGGGTGGACTACGCCGACCCGGCCGCCCCGGTGCTCGCGGTCAAGCTCCAGGAGACCTTCGGCTGGCGGGACGCGCCGCGCATCGCCGACGGCCGGGTGCCGGTGCTGCTGCACCTGCTCTCCCCCGCCGGCCGGCCGGTGGCGGTCACCGCCGACCTAGCCTCGTTCTGGCAGGTGGGCTACCCGCAGGTGCGGGCAGAGCTGCGCGGGCGCTATCCGCGGCACCCGTGGCCGGAGGATCCGACCACCGCCGAGCCAACCCGGCACGCCGCGCGGCGCCGCCACTGACGTCGGGCTACTCCTCCACCACGTCGGCGATCACCACGGTCACGTTGTCCGGGCCGCCGGCCCGCAGCGCCAGGTCGATGAGCCGGGCCGTGCACGCCTGCCGGTCGGCGTGCTCGGCGAGCACCTCGGCGAGGGTCTCCGCGCGGACCACGTTGGAGAGGCCGTCGCTGCACAGCAGCCAGCGGTCACCGGCCCGCGGCACCATCGTCGCGTACGCCGGGGAGACCTCGTCGCCCTGCAACGCCTGGGTCACCACCGCCCGCCGGGGGTGGCTGCTCGCCTCCTCCGGGCTGATCACACCCTGGTCGACCAGCATCTGCACGAAGGTGTCGTCCCGGGTGACCTGCTTGAGCACGCCCTGACGGAACAGGTAGGCGCGGGAGTCGCCGACGTGAGCCAGGGCCAGGCAGCTGCCGGTACGGGCGAAGAGCAGCGCGGTCAGGGTGGTGCCCATGCCCTGTCGTTCCGGGTCCTCCGCGACGGCCTGCCGGATCCGCGCGGTGGCCAACTCGATGCCACCCTGCAGTGCGGCGACCAACGCGTCCTCGGGGGTCTCGACGTCCAGCGGTGCGACCGCGTCGATGGCGATCCGGCTGGCCAGGTCACCGGCGGCCATGCCGCCCATGCCGTCGGCGACGGCGACCAGCCAGGTGCCGTCGTGCTGGGCGTCCTGGTTTCCACTGCGGATCAGCCCACGGTCGCTCGCTCCCACGGAACGAAGCTTCAGGGTCATGGGTGGCAGCCTGCCAGGCGAAGGGTGCAGTTGTCTCTAGGAGATCAGGACCATGCCGCGTGGCGCGGCGAATCTCACTGTCGGGCGCGCCGCATCTCATTACTCCGGATCGATTGACAGCGAGGGCGCGCGCTGGAAACATCTCCCCAATTGGGAGCGCTCCCAGCTCTTGCCACCGCCACCACCGCTGCCACACGGAAGGAAGCCTCCCGTGAGCCCATACCGACGTCGCCGCACGGCGCTCGCCGCGGCCACCGCCCTCCTCCTCACCGGCGCCACCGCCGGCACCGCCCACGCCGCAGTACCCCCCGACGCCCCCGAACAGATCCGCAACGGCGATTTCAGCGCCGGCACCAGCCCCTGGTTCTCCTACGGCACCGGCGACCTCAAGGTCGTCGACGGCCGGCTCTGCACCACCGTTCCCGGCGGCCTGGGCAACCTCTGGGACGCCGGCATCGGCCAGGACGCGGTGCCGCTGATCGCCGGCGCCGAATACGAGCTCTCGTTCGACGTCTCGGCCACCCCCGGGACGGCCATCACGGCAGTGCTCCAGCTCGGGCACGACCCCTACACCACGTACGGCAGCGTCAACGCCACCGCGACCGCCACCGCGCGGCACGTCGACACCACGTTCACCGCCCCGGCCGACGACCCCGCCGCCCAGCTCATCTTCCAGGTCGGCGGCAGCCCGCAGGCACAGACCATCTGCCTGGGCAACGTCTCGCTGCGCGGCGGCGAGCAGGCCCCGCCGTACGAGCCGGACACCGGGCCACGGGTACGGGTCAACCAGGTCGGCTACCTGCCCGGGGGCCCGAAGAACGCCACCGTGGTCACCGACGCCACCGACCCGCTGACCTGGCAGCTCACGTCCGCGGCCGGCACCGTGGTGGCCAGCGGCCGGACCACCCCACGCGGGGTCGACCCGGCGTCCGGCCAGAACGTGCAGACCGTCGACTTCTCGTCGTTCCGCACCCCGGGCACCGGCTACACCCTCGCCGTCGACGGCGAGACCAGCCACCCCTTCGACATCTCCGGCACCCTCTACGACCGGCTGCGCGTCGACTCGCTCCAGTTCTTCTACGCCCAGCGCAGCGGCATCGCGATCGACGGCAACCTGATCGGCGCCCAGTACGCCCGCCCGGCCGGGCACCTCGGCGTGGCCCCCAACCGGGGCGACACCAGCGTGCCCTGCCAGCCCGGCGTCTGCGACTACTCTCTGGATGTGCGCGGCGGCTGGTACGACGCCGGCGACCACGGCAAGTACGTGGTCAACGGCGGCATCGCCACCCATCAGCTGCTGAGCGCCTTCGAGCGGACCAAGACCGCAGAGACGGCGGCCGGCGGCGCGGCGCTGGGCGACGCGACGCTGCGCGTGCCCGAGCGGGGCAACCACGTCCCGGACATCCTCGACGAGGCCCGCTGGGAGCTGGAGTTCCTGCTGCGGATGCAGGTGCCGGCCGGCAAGCCCCTCGCCGGGATGGCCCACCACAAGATCCACGACCGGAACTGGACCGGGCTGCCGCTCGCCCCGCAGGCCGACCCGGAGCCGCGTGAGCTGCACCCGCCGTCCACCGCGGCCACCCTCAACCTGGCCGCCGTCGCCGCCCAGTGCGCCCGGCTGTTCGCCCCGTACGACGCCGCCTTCGCGGCCCGCTGCGGCACCGCCGCGAAGACCGCGTACGCGGCGGCCAAGGCCCACCCGACGATCTACGCGTCCGCGGCCGACGGCAACGGCGGCGGGGCGTACGACGACACCAACGTCACCGACGAGTTCTACTGGGCGGCCGTCGAGCTGTGGCTGACCACCGGGGAGAAGGCGTACCTGAACGACCTCACCGCGTCGCCGCTGCACACCGCCGACGTCTTCGACGCCGGGGGCGCCTTCGGCTGGCAGAGCGTCGCCATGCTGGGCCGGCTCGACCTGGCCACCGTGCCGAACGCGCTGCCGTCCGCCGAGCTGGCCCGGATCCGCGCCTCGGTGACCACCGCCGCCGACCGCTACCTGGCCACCCTGCGTGGCCAGGCGTACGGGCTGCCGCTGCCCGGCGGCGCCGACGCGTACGTATGGGGCGGCAACAGCAACATCATCAACAACGCGGTCGTGCTCGCCACCGCGTTCGACCTGACCCGCGACGCGAAGTACCGGGACGGGGCGGTGCAGTCCGCCGACTACCTGCTCGGCCGCAACGCGCTGAACATCTCGTACGTGACCGGCTGGGGCTCGCACACGGCGCAGAACCAGCACACCCGGATCTTCGGCCACCAGCTCAACCCGGACCTGCCGCACCCGCCGGCCGGCTCCCTGGCCGGCGGCCCGAACGCCGCCCTCCAGGACCCGTACGCGGCCGGCCTGCTGGCCGGCTGCCAGCCGATGTTCTGCTACGTCGACGACATCAACTCGTACTCGACCAACGAGGTGGCGATCAACTGGAACTCGGCGCTGGCGTGGCTGGCATCGTTCCTCGCCGACCAGCGTGACGCGGCGGCGGTGCCGGCCCCGACCTGCGCCGTCACGTACACCACCCACGGCAGCTGGCCGGACGGCTTCAACACCCAGGTCACCGTGCGCAACACCGGCAAGTCGGCGTTGAACGGCTGGAGCGTGCGGTGGGCGTTCGCCGGCGACCAGAAGGTGCAGAGCCACTGGTCGGCGCAGGTCAGCCAGACCGGTGCCACGGTCACCGCGACGAACGAGTCGTGGAACGCCAGGATCGCCCCCGGGGCCGAGATCACCTTCGGCCTGATCGGCTCGACCTCCGGCGGCCCCAACCCCACCCCCACCCTGATCACCCTCAACGGAAAGTCCTGCACGATCTCCTGAGGGGCGGTGGTGGCGGCAACTTCGGGGAAGTTGCCGCCACCACCGGCGCGGCCCCAGCATCTTCCCCGAACTTGCCGCTTCGGCCAGCCCTCACTGGGCAAGATCGTGCACAGGGCAGGAAGTAGTGGCCTCCCGTCAGCGTGGAGGCCACTACTTCCGTGTTCGAGGGCGATCACTCCGGGAAGTTGCGCGGGTCCTGGCCGCGGGCGCGGGCCCAGGTGAGGAAGCGGTCGGTCAGGCCGGGCGGGCGAACGTGGCCGTCGATCTGGGCGAGTTGGTCCCCCGCCTCCTGCATGAGGGTGCCGAGGTAGACCAGCAGCGCGGTCCGCTCGTCGCGATACTCGACCAGCAGCGCCAGCCGCGCGGGTTGGCACGGCCACTCCGCGCCGCACGCCCGACACCGCCACAACGGCCGCATGGGTACGTGCGGTCGCCCCGGCCGGCTCACCGCGCCGCCTCGAGGGGTCGACCCTGCCGCGAAAACAGCACGGGCGGACCTCCTTGTCGTTGGAAGGGCCGCCCGGACGCCGTTGGCCGGCCGGCCCGCGGTCCCACCGCCGGCATCGGGGCCACGACTGCGGTTCCGCTGACCGAAAGGCTGCCGCGCGTCGCGATACGAGCACACGGCGGAGTCCCTCGCCGAACGGGTCGGGGTGGACCCGAAGACCGCCGCCCGCTGGGTGACGCCGGGGCGGGTGCCGCATCCCCGGCACCGGGCGGCAGTGTCCAAGGCCTGCATCCGCAGCTCGACCACTTGGTCGCCATGGCGCAGCGCCCCCGGGTGCTGCTGCACGTACTGCCGCTGCGGGCCGGCTTCCACCCCGGGCAGGCCGGCCCGTTCGTCATCGCCACCGTCGACGACGACGACGTGGCCTACATCGATGATCAGGCCGCCGGGCGGACGACAAAGAACGTTGCTCCGCTCTGGCAGGTCTGGGACACTTTGAGGTCGATCGCGCTGCCGCGCGACCAGACGATCCAACTCCTGAAGGCGCGACCATGGCTGACCTGACCGGCGCCCACTGGCGCACCAGCACCCGCAGCAGCTCCAACGGCGGCGACTGCGTCGAGGTCGCCGACAACCTCCCCGGCGTGGTCCTGGTCCGCGACTCCAAGGACCGCACCGGTGGCACGCTGCGCTTCACCCCGACCGCCTGGCAGTCGTTCGTCGAGATCGTCCGGGCCCCCGCCGCCAGGTGAGAACGGCACCCGTGGCGAACGACACCAGCGGGATCGTTCTGAGCAAGCAGGACCTTCGTGAGGTCACCAGTTATGCCGCCGAGAGCGCGCAGGAAGTCCTGGAGATCTTCGAGAGGGCACACCCGGCCGACTCGCGGCCCCGCGACGCGGTCGACGCCGCATGGACGTTCGCACGAGGTGGCGAACGCGGGAAGTCGCTGCGCGACACCGGGTGGGCGGCGCACAAGGCGGCCCGACAGGCAGACACCGAGGCCGCAGCCAATGCGGCGCGAGCAGCGATGTGCGCGGCATCCGCTGCGTACCTGCATCCCCTGGCCGACGCTCATCAGGTGAAGCACATTCTGGGGGCAGCGGCCTACGCGGCGAGAGCGGCCGAGCTCATGGCGGGCGATGATCGAGAGGTCGGCGCTGATCACATCGAGAAAGCTCGCCGGCGCACCACGCCAGCGGTCGTCGACGTACTCAGCCGCTACCCTGTGGCACCAGCCGGTGGAGGGCGCGTCGGTGAGCTGTCCGCGATCTGGATGAGGCCCTCCGCAGTCGTTTCTGAATGTCCTTGTGGTGCCAGCGGATAGGTTCGTCGCCTTTTGGGGATGGTCGAGATCGCCGGCCAGACCGGGTGCTGCGTCCCGTCGCGAAGGAGAGCCGTGGCGTACCTGTTTCTGCTGGGCGCGATCACCGCGGAGGTGATCGGCACCAGCCTGCTCAAGTCGACCGACGGTTTCACCCGGCTCTGGCCGACGCTCGGGCTGGCAGTCGCGTACGTGTCGTCGTTCGGGCTGCTCGCCCTGGCGGTGAAGGAGATCCCGGTCGGCGTCGCGTACGCGATCTGGTCCGGGCTCGGCACCGCCGCGATCATGGCGATCGGCGCCGCCTTCCTGGGTGAACCGCTCAGCGTCGCCAAGGTGATGGGCGCCGCCCTGGTCATCGCCGGCGTGGTCGTCCTCAACCTCGACGGCGCCCACTGACCCGCCGCCGAGCGGCTCGGGCACGCGGCGGCGACCGCAGCCCACCGATGACACTCACTTTGCGTGACAGCAAGCCCGCCCCGCCCCCCTCGCCCCGCGCCCTTTGCTTTGCAGCCACCCACGCAACAGCCACGCACGGTTGCTGCTGCTTATATGGCCGCAAAGCAAAGGGCGGGCGATGGAGGGTCCACGCGACACCCACTGCACGACTTTCCCCTGGTCAGCCGACTGGGGCGGCAGCAGTCCGGCGCAGCGGCAGCCGCACCGCCATCACGAAGAGTAACCACAGGCATCCGAGCACGACTATCACCCACGGTAACCCTTTCTGTGCCGTACCGAATCCGGTGGACGCCGCGTGGCGCTTACGCGATGGTGGCGGGCATGGAATCCGGCGAGCTGTCCGGCGCGGAGCGTCGGGTGTGGGCGGCGCTGCCGGCGGGGACAAGGACCGCACTGGCCGGGCTGCCCGCCGCCGACCTGCGGACGCTGCTGCTGGCGGTGGCCCGCGACCGCGCCGGGGTGGTGCGCCCGACGGACGTGCTGCGGCGCTGGCGGGACGATCGCTTCGTTCGGCCGTCCGAGGTGGACCCGCGACGGCTCAGTCGGCTGGAGGTCGCGCCAGAACCGGATCGTCACCACCATGCGCGGCACCGAGGTGGTGAGCGACCCGACGAACGCCCTCGCCGTCGAGTCGGCGGCGCGCCGGCAACGGCAGGGGCACACCGGCGAGGCGCACCTCGCAGCCGTACACCGGGTACTCCGGGCGCAGGATTTCGGCCCCGGCGCGTCCGCGCACTTCCGGCTCTTCACGCTGGTGTCCAGTGCCCGGGACGCGGGGTCGGGGCGTACCGAGGCGCGGCTGCTGACCCGGCACCTGGCCTGGTGGCGGACGGTCCTCGCCGAGCTGGCTCCGTCGGCCGCGCCCCGGCTGCACGTCACAGTTCTCGACCCGGTGGTCGGCGAGCGGCTGGCCGACACCGTGCGGCCGGCCCTGGCCGTCGACGGGGTACCGCTGCTCGACGAGCCGGAGCGGCAGCGCGGGCGCGGCTACTACGTCGGCTGCGCGCTGCGGCTCACTCTGCACGACGGCGCGCTGGAGGTGGGCGACGGCGGTTTCACCGGCTGGACGGCCCGGCTGATCGGGAACGCGAAGGAGCGCTGCCTCGTCTCCTGCCTGGCCACCGAACGCCTGCTCGCCGGAAGGGTAGACGAATGAGCAGCCTGGTCGTCCAGCGCATTCGCCTCCGCTGGACCAGCCGTGACGCCGCCGCGGCCACCGTCCGCGGCCGGCTCCCCCTGACGTACACACTGCCGCCGCTGCCGACCAACGGCATCGCGGTGCACGAGGTGCTACTCGACGAAGCCACCGGCTACCGACCGGCGGACCAGCTCCGGGAGGACCCGGCGGCGGCCCGCGACGCCGGGCTGTGGGTGGAGTGGCGTGACGACACGACGGTGGTCGACCGGCTGCCGAGCGACGCCTCGTTCCCCGTCCGGCGGATCGGTACCCGGCTGTTCTCGCTCGCCCCGGGCCAGCTGTGCCGCTGGCGGGCGAACTTTCGATTCACCGGCTGCCAGTGCGCCGCCCGCTGGTGGTACGAGCAGTGGACCGTGCACATCGCCCACGCGCCGGCCCGACCCGATCTCTTCCACGACGCCGAATGGGCACGCGACCGGGACGACCGGGTGCACCTGTACGGAGGACCACGCCCCGGCCGCGCGCGTCCCACCTAGGCGAAGCGGGCACCACCCCAGCCGCCGCAGTTCAGCCGGGGCTATAGCCTGCACCGATGAGCCTGCCCCTGCCCTCCGGCGACTTCCGCGCGTACCTGTTCGACTGCGACGGCACCATCGTCGACTCGATGCCGCTGCACTACGCCGCCTGGTGCTCGGCGCTGGACGAGTGGGGCTGCGAGTTCCCCGAGGAGTTGTTCTACGCCTGGGGCGGCCGGCCGATCGCCGACATTGTCGCCGCGCTCAACGAACGGCACGGGCTGTCCATGCCGATCGGCCTCGTCGTGCAGCGGCAGGAGGAGCTTTACCAGCGGTCGCTGCCCGAGGTGACCGCCGTGCCGGAGGTGCTGGCGCACATCGAGAACTTCCACGGCCAGATCCCGTTCGCGGTGGTCTCCGGCGGCACCCGGGAGTCGGTCACCGTCTCGCTCGACACGCTGGGTCTGCTCGACCGGTTCGAGACGCTGGTCTGCGCCGAGGACTACACCCGGCCCAAGCCCGACCCGGAGGCGTTTCTGCTCGCTGCCCGCCGGCTCGGCGTAGCCCCGGCGGACTGCCTGGTCTTCGAGGACACCGACCTGGGGGTCCGGGCCGCGACGGCGGCTGGCATGGCGTCGGTCCGCGTACCGGCACCGTGGGAGCGCGCCGCAGCGGCGTGAAGCGGGGCGCGGACGCTCCGATGTGACCGGCGTCGCGTCGCGCGGGACCACCGTGCTGACCAGCCCTGCCTAGGGTCGGTGGCATGAGCGCCAACGGGACTGTCATCGATCTTGACGCGGTGCGGGCCGCCGTGGCCAGGCAGGCCGAGCGGGTGACCGAGGGCATCCAGGACATCGCCCGGTATTGGGACGCGCAGGTCGCCGACGAGTCACACCGCGAGGTGATCGGCCCACTGCTGACCGGCACCGGGGCGAGCGGCGTGGTCCGTCACCACGGCGAGGTCGTGGCCACCTGGGGTGACCCGGCCGTCCCGGAGATGCTGTTCAGCGGCACCAAGGCGGTGGTCGCCACCCTCGCCGGGGTGGCCTTCGACCGGGAGCTGCTCGACCCGGCCGCGCCGGCGCTCACCCACGGTCGACCACCCGTTCCTCACCGCGTTGCGGGTCGAGGGGATCACCTGGGAGCACCTGTTCCAGCAGACCAGCGGCTGGACCGGTGAGCTGTGGGGCAAGCCGACCGGGGTGGACGCGCAGAGCCGCCGCGAGGGCTTCGAGCGCGAGGGACCGCCCGGCACCGGCTGGGCCTACAACGACGTACGGATCAACCTGCTTTGCCTCGCGCTGACCCTGCTGTTCCGCCGGCCGCTCGGCGAGGTGCTCCGCGAGGCGCTGCTCGACCCGCTCGGCGCCTCGTCGTCCTGGTCCTGGCACGGGTACGCGGACTCGGTAGTCGAGATCGACAGCGTCCCGGTGCCGGTGGTCAGCGGCGGCGCGCACTGGGGCGGCGGGCTGTGGATCTCCGCCACCGACCTGGCCCTGCTCGGCGAGCTGTACCGGGCCGGCGGGAGCTGGCACGGCCGGCACCTGCTCTGGGTCGACCCAGACCGGGAACTCGTCATCGCCTCGCACTGGGGCGGGTCGCCGAGCTGCTCACCGAGGTCTCCACAGCCGTGCCTACCGCGCGCTGATGCGCGGTGCCTGGCTGATCCCGCCTCCCGGGCAGCTGCGCACTCTTTCCCTGGCCACCCTGGCGAACACTGTCGGCTCGGGGCTCTGGCTTGCCGAGGCCGCCCTCTACCTGACCCGCGACGTCGGGCTCTCCCCCGCCTCGGTCGGCGCCGGGCTCACCGTCGCCGGCCTGGTCGGGCTCAGCGCCAGCGTTCCGCTCGGCGGGCTGGCCGATCGTCGGGACCCGCGTACACTCCGCGCGATCCTGCAGGTGTGCCAGGCGGTCGTGGCGGCGGCGTACCTGCTGGTCGGCTCGTTCCGGTGTCCTCGCGGTGGCGGCGCGGAGACGGCCGCCCCGGCGGCCCGCAAGCTGCGGCGGGCCGGCCTGGTGCTGGGGGCGGCCACGCCGCTCTACGCGGCCACCGCCGGCCTGCCCACCGTCCCTGCGGTCCCGCTCCTGCTGTGCTCGGCGGCGGAGTGCCGGGTTGGCTGGCGCTCGGCGCGCTTTCCGTGGGCGTCGGCCTGATCGCCCCGGCGCTGACGAGGTGGGCCCTGGCGAACCGGGCAGCCGAACGACCGGTGACGGCCGATGATCGCCCGGCCGCGGCGGTGTAGCACCATGGCGGCATGACGGACCAGTCGACCCTCATCCGACCGGGCGGGCCGGAGGACGCCGCCACCGTGCTGCGGCTGCTCGACACGGCCACCGCGTGGCTGGCCGAGCGCGGTCGTACCGGCCAGTGGGGCACCGAGCCCGCCTCGGCCGACCCGCGCCGGATCGCGCAGGCCGACGCGTGGGCCACCGGCGGCGGCCTGTACCTGGCAATGCTCGGGGACCTCGCCGTGGGCGCCCTGGTGGTCGGCGCGGCGACCGACTACGTGCCGCCGGCCACGGAGCCGGAGCTGTACGTCAACCTGCTGGTCACCGACCGGGCGTACGCCGGCCACCGGATCGGGGCGCGGCTGCTGGGGTACGCGGAGGAGCTGGCCCGCGACCGCGGCCTGGGCCTGCTGCGGGTGGACTGCTACGGCGGCGACGACCGGGCCCTGGTCCGCTTCTACGAGGGCTGCGGCTTCACGGTGACCGATCCGTTCACCGTGCAGCGCCCCGGCCGCGACCCGTGGCCCGGCCAGGTGCTCGAGCGCCGGCTTTGAAGGAGGGGCCCCCTGTTAACGCCTCAGGTAGAGCAGGGTCCCCCTACTAACAGCTCTCTACTCGGCGTGCGCGCCGGCGCCGGCACCGGCCTCTCCCTCGCCGACCCAGACGGTCTTGGTGTTGCAGAACTCCCGCATGCCCACGGCGGACAGCTCGCGACCGTAGCCAGAATTTTTCACGCCGCCGAACGGCAGCTCCGGGAAGGAGGTGGTCATGCCGTTGATGAAGACGCTGCCGGCGTCCAGGTCGGTGGCGAAGCGCTCCTGCTCGGCCGGGTCGGTGGTCCAGGCGTTCGAGCCGAGGCCGAAGCTGGTGCCGTTGGCGATCTCGATCGCCTCCTCATAGGAGGACGCCCGGTAGAGGCCGGCGACGGGGCCGAAGACCTCCTCGGCCCACATCCGCATCCCGGGTCGCAGGTCGGTGACCACGGTCGGCGGATAGAACCACCCGTCGCCGGTGGGCAGTTCCCCGCCGCAGAGGATCGTCGCGCCGTTGTCCGCCGCGTCCTGGACCTGCGCGTGCACCTCGGCGCGGCCCCGTTCGCTGGCCAGCGGGCCGACGTCGGTGCCGCCGTCCATCGGGTCGCCGACGGTGAGCGCGGACATCCGCGCGGCGAACTTCCCGGCGAACGCGTCGAAGACGTCGGTGTGGATGATGAACCGCTTGGCGGCGATGCAGGACTGGCCGTTGTTCTGGCAGCGGGCGGTGGTGGCCACCTCGGCGGCCCGGTCCAGGTCGGCCGAGGGCATCACCACGAACGGGTCGCTGCCGCCCAGTTCCAGCACGGTCTTCTTGAGTTCCCGGCCGGCGATCTGGGCGATCGAGCGGCCGGCGGGCTCGCTGCCGGTGAGGGTGGCCGCGCGGACCCGCGGATCGCTCAGGATCCGGTCGACGGCCTCCGAGCCGACCAGCAGCGTGGTGAACGCGCCCTCGGGGAAGCCGGCCCGGCGGAACAGGTCTTCCAGGTAGAGGGCGGTCTGCGGCACGTTGGAGGCGTGCTTGAGCAGGCCGGTGTTGCCGGCCATCAGGGCTGGCGCGGCGAACCGCATGACCTGCCAGAGCGGGAAGTTCCACGGCATCACCGCGAGCACCGGCCCGATCGGCTGGTACCGGACGAACGCCTTCTTCGCCTTGACCGCGCCCGCGTCGGCCGGCTCGTCGGCGAGCATCCGTTCCGCCTTGGCGGCGTAGAAGCGGCAGGCCGTCGCGCACTTGGTCACCTCGGCCCTGGCCGCCGCGTACGTCTTGCCCATCTCGAGGGTCATCATCCGCGCGGTCTCGTCCCGCTCGGCCTCCAGCAGGTCGGCCGCCGCGATGAGCCATCGGCCACGCTGCGCCACGGTGGTGCCGCGCAACTGCCGGAAGGCCAGGTCAGCCCCTTCGATGGCGACGTCGATCTGCTCGTCCGACATCGGGTCGTACGTCTTGAGCACCTGTCCGGTGACGGGATTGGTGGTGGCGATGGGCATGTCGTCGTACTCCTGTCACTCGAACAGTGAGTGCCGCACGCCCGGCTCCTCCCGACGGCGGGCGGCGCGGCGGCGCTGGATGATGACCAGGTCGACCACGGCCACCGCGGCGAGGATCGCGCAGACGACGCCCAGCCAGGCCAGGTGCACTGCGAAGGCGACCACCGCGAAGCCGGTCATGGTGACCAACCCGAACAGGGCGAGCGCGAGCCGCAGGTTGAGCGCGCTGTACGCGTGGCCGACCGTGCCACGGGCGCGACGGGGCTGTGATCGCGTCATTCCTTCGGGCTACCCCCGCACGGGCGGGGCTAACCGGCTGCGGTTGCCGAACCATCGACGGCGGGCGCCGACGGGGCAGGGGGCGGGTACGGACGGTGATCCCGGCCACCGGAGCGGCCTCGGGCGAATGCGACGGCCTGGTGGGGTGCGTTACAGGTCGGTGCGCCGCACCGCCGGCGATAGGGAGGATGGTGGCATGACCATGACGCACGCGGCGCCGGTGACCGTCGCCGTCGCCCGACGCGCCGATCCCGCGCGCACCGACGAGATGGTGGCCTGGATGCGGGCTGGCACGGCGCTGGCCGAGACCTTCCCCGGCTTCCTGGGTGCGGGGTTCGTGCGCAGCTCGGCGGGTTCGCCTGAGTGGCACGTGATGTACCGGTTCACCGACGACGACACGTTGCGCCGTTGGGAGGAGTCGCCGCAGCGGCACTGGTGGCTGACCTCGGCGCAGGGCATGGTCGAGCACACCCGGGTCGAGCGTCGTACCGGCATCGAGGGCTGGTTCGACCCGCCGGTGGACCACGTGGTGGAGACTGTGCCGGCCGGTCCGACGCCGCCCCGGTGGAAGCAGGCCGTGACGATCTGGCTGGCGTTCTTTCCGCTGAGCCTCACCGCGACCCTGCTCACCGCGAGGTTCATCGCCGACGTGCCGCTGGCGGTCCGGACGCTGCTGATGACGCTCTGCCTGACCCCGTTGATGACCTATCTGGTGCTGCCCCGGATCACCCGGGCGCTGCACTGGTGGCTGCACGGCCAGCCGGCGCCCTGGCGGCGCGTAGCATCCTGAATGTTAACGACTGTTGTCGATGCCGGATAACCGACAGCAGTCCCTGTCGTCGCGGTCGGCCCGCGTAGGGTCGACGCGCTGCTTCGTGCCGCCGGACGGGGGACGGAATGCCTCGACGTGGAGTCGCCGCGCTGGCCTGCCTGGTGGCGCTGGTCGCGCTGGCCTGTGACGGCGAGGGCTCGGCGACCCCCCGCCCGTCGCGCTCCGCGACTCCCCAGCCCTCGGGCTCCGCGCGCCCCGGCGGCCCGGCCGTGATGACCGCGCTGGGCGACTCGATCACCACCGGCTTCGGCTCCTGCCTGGTGTTGGTGAGCTGCGAGCGCAACTCCTGGTCGACCGGGGACAGCGTCCGCGTCCGCAGCCACTACCGTCGGCTGCGCGAGCAGGCCCCGAAGCTGCGGGCGTACGACCGGGCGACGCCCGGGGCCCGCGCGGCCGGGCTCGCCGAGCAGGCCCGCGCGGCGGTACGCGACAAGGCCGACTACGTCACGGTGCTGATCGGCGCGAACGACGCCTGCCGCGCGGACATCGATGCGATGACCCCGGTGGCCACGTTCCGCGAGCAGGTCGACGCCGGCCTGCGGGTGCTGCGGGAGGGCCGGCCGAAGGCGCGGGTGCTGGTGGTGAGCATCCCCGATCTGTATCGACTGTGGGAACTCGGGCACACCGAGCCCCGGGCGGTACGCGCCTGGTCGCACGGCGTCTGCCCGGCCCTGCTGGCCGACGCGACCTCGACCGCGCCGGCCGCCGTGGCCCGGCGGGGCCGCTTCCGGGAGCGGATCGACGCCTACGACGAGCAGCTTCGCGCCGCCTGCCGGGCGTACGGGTCGCGCTGCCGCTGGGACGGCGGCGCGGCGCACCGGGCCCGGTTCAGCCTGGACGACGTGAACTCGCTCGACTGGTTCCACCCCGCTGTCGCCGGCCAGAACCGGCTCGCCGAGGCGACCTGGGCCGCCGCCGGCTGGCCCACCGACTGACCAACCCCCACCCGGCTCACCCGGCCCACCGGCCCGTTTCGATGATCACGAGGTTGGCCCGGACGAAAGGGATGAATCGCCAGGCCAACCTCATGATCGACCAAGCGGGGCGTCGACCGGGCGGGGCTGTCAGGCGAGGATCGCGTCTACGACCTGGGTGGCCTGCCACTCGTGCTGGGCGTACGCCCAGGGGAACGCGGAAACCTGCACGGCCTGGGCGGCGTCGGTGAGCGCCATGTTCTGCCAGCCGGGGATCTGCACCAGGACGTTGAGGAACTGCCGGGTGGCGTACGCCGGGTTCATCAGGTCGCGCACCGCGCCCCAGCCACTGCTGGGTCGCTGCTGGAACAGCCCGACCGAGTCGTGGTCCCAGCCGATGGCCTGGTGCGGGTAGTTCTGCGACTCGGGCAGCACCCCGCTGGCGTAGTTGTAGAGGTTGCTCTCCTGCATAGCGGTGGCCACCGCGATGATCAGGCCACGACGCGGCACGCCCATGTCCCGGCCGGCCCGCACGATGGCCGTGGCGTTGTCCATCTGGGCCTGGTCCAGCCCGGCCACCGGGGCGATCCGCGTCGGCTTGGGCTTGGGCTTGGGCTTCGGCTTCGGCTTCGGCTTCGGCTTCGGCTTCGGCTTCGCGGTCGGGGTGGGCTCAGCGGTCGGCGACGGGGGGACGTCCGCGCCGGTGGTCGCGGTGTCGGCGGGAGTGGTCGGGGCGGGTGCCTGCCGGTCCAGGCTGCGGGTGGCGGCGTCGGCGGCGGCTCGCTGGGCGATCTCCTGCGCCGTCACCGGGGTCGTCGAGCCGTCGGTCGCGCCGGCGGCGACCTGGCTGACCCCGATCAGGCCGAGGCAGCAGACCGCGCCGGTGGCGACCGCCATCCTGCTGCGACCGGGCCGGGCGGCGAGGGGGTTTGTGAGGCCGCCGAGGCGGGTACGGAGGGATTCGAGGGAGAAGCGTCGGGCGGTGGCCGACTCAGAAGACCCGGCCGACCGAACGGTGGAGCAGGTATCGTCCGAACGGTCAGCCGATCCGCCGAGGCCCTGCTGGTCGTCGAGGGTGCCGTCGTTACGCATTCGACGAGGCTAGGCAGCTCAAACGCCGATTACCGAGGGTGATCACGTGGGCCTGACCACAGTTTTCACCCTTCAGGCCGGACGCCGCGCCACGGCCCGGAAGAGGGCGGGCGAGACCTCGCGAAGCGGTCGAACCTCCGGTTGACGTGGAGCCGCAGCCGTCAAGGCAGGAACATCGCAACCCTCCGGACGCGGACCGCTGATCGACAAGCTCATACTTTCGGTCTAGCGCCAGGGTCGCCCAATTGGTGGACCGAACCGGCCGGCGTGCTCGGCTTGGCCGAATCGTGATCATCCCCTGGCCCGTAACGGAATGGACCACGACGGCCGGTACGTTGGCCCGGACGGGATGGCCGTATCGCACGGCCGATCCCGTACGCGCGCTCCCAGGGAGGTCTCCACCGGTGCTCGACCCACACGAGCTCTACGAACTCACCGACGATCTGCCCGACCTCGGTCAACCGGTGCTGATCCAGGCGCTCACCGGCTTCGTTGACGCCGGCAGCGCCACGCGGCTGGCACGGGAGCAGTTGCTCACCTCCCTCGAGGCGCGGCTGATCGCCCGCTTCGACGTCGACCAGGTCTTCGACTACCGCTCCCGGCGGCCGGTGATGACCTTCGCCGAGGACCACTGGGCCGACTACGAGGCCCCGGCGCTGGAGCTGCACCTGCTGCACGACGACGACGAGACACCGTTTTTGCTGCTCACCGGACCGGAGCCGGACCTGCAGTGGGAGCGCTTCGTGGCCGCCGTCGCAGCCCTGGCCACCCGCCTCGGCGTACGGCTCACCGTCGGCCTCAACTCGATCCCGATGGCGGTGCCGCACACCCGACCCAGCGGCGTCACCGCGCACGCGACCCGACGCGAGCTGATCGCCGGGCACGAGCCGTGGCTCCAGCGGGTCCAGGTGCCCGGCAGCGTCGGCCATCTGCTGGAGTACCGCCTCGGCGAGCAGGGTCGCGACGCCCTCGGCTTCGCCGCGCACGTGCCGCACTACGTCGCCCAGGCCGAGTACCCGGCCGCCGCCGAGGCGCTGCTCGCCGCGGTGTCCCGCAGCACCGGGCTGCTGCTGCCCCGGGACGGCCTGCGCTCCGCCGCCGAGGTGGTCCGGGTCGAGATCGACCGTCAGGTCGCCCAGACCGAGGAGGCGGCCACCCTGGTTCAGGCATTGGAGGAGCAGTACGACGCGTTCGCCCGTGGGCGCGGCGAGAAGAACCTGCTCGCCGGCGAGACGGGCCCGCTACCCACCGCCGACGAACTGGGCGCCGAGCTGGAACGCTTCCTCGCCGAGCAGAGTCATCCGGGCGACACCCCGGAACGCTGACCGTCCCTGCGGCTCGCCGCCCGGGCTCGCCGCCGTGCGACACCCGGGACGGCGGTCCGGCGGGACGGCCGGCGATGGGGCAGGCTAAGGGCATGCGCCTGGCGACCTGGAACGTCAACTCGGTGAAGGCCCGCCTGCCCCGGCTGCTCGACTGGCTGGCCACCACGAAGCCCGACGTCGTGTGCCTGCAGGAGATCAAGTGCCCCGACGGGGCGTTCCCGGTCGCCGAGGTGGGCGCACTGGGCTACGAGGTCGCCAGCCACAGCGACGGCCGGTGGAACGGGGTGGCCGTGCTGTCCCGGGTCGGGCTGGCCGACGTGACGGTCGGGTTCCCCGGTGAGCCGGGCTTCCCCCTGCCCGAGGCACGGGCGATCTCCGCCACCTGCGACGGGCTGCGGGTCTGGTCGGTGTACGTGCCCAACGGCCGCGCCCCCGACGACCCGCACTACACGTACAAGCTCGCCTGGCTGGCGGCGCTGCGGGACGCGCTCGAGCCGGAACTGGCCACCGGGTCGCCGCTGGCGGTCTGCGGGGACTTCAACGTCGCCCCGACCGACGCCGACGTCTGGGACCCGGCGCTCTTCGCCAACTCCACCCACGTCACCCCGGCCGAGCGGACCGCCCTGGCCGCCCTGCGCGACCTGGGGCTCAGCGACGTCGTGCCCACCCCGATGAAGGGCCCACACCCCTACACCTACTGGGACTACCGGGCCGGCATGTTCCACCAGAACAAGGGCATGCGAATCGACCTGGTGTACGCGTCCGCGCCGTTCGCCCGCGCGGTCCGCTCCGCGTACGTGGACCGGGAGGCGCGCAAGGGCAAAGGCCCCTCGGACCACGCCCCGATCGTGGTGGACGCCGACCTGGTACCGGTCGTCGAGGCGTTCTAACCCGGCCCTCCAGCGTGCAAGTCGCTGGCCTCGCCCTCCACTGCGCCGATCATGGAGTTGTGGCGCCCAAGAAGCAGCATTTGCACCTTTTGTTAGGTGCCACACCTCCATGATCGGCCAGGCTGGGCGGGGGCGGGTGATTCGCCACGTCGTTTAGGTGGTGCGTCGGGTGAGGGGCGGGCCGCCGCGGGCGAGGATCCCGGCGATGAGTGTGGCGAGTGCCGGCGGAACGGTGGTGACGAGTAGTAGCGCGGCCCATGGGGTTTGCCAGTGTGTCTCGGTGCTGTGGCCGATGAAGCCGGCCGCGGGCCCGATGCCGGCGAGCAGGCCGAGGAGCGCGCCAGGCCCGACGATGAGCAGGGCTTGAGCTATGGTGATCCGCCGGCGGATCCGGGGGGCGGCGCCGACCGCACTCATGGTGGCGAGATCACCGCTCAGTTCGGTGGCGGCCAGCGCAACCGCGACGGTGCTGGCGACGAGGGCCACCATCGCGCTGACCCCGGCAAGTAGGTAGAACATGGTGGTGGTTCTGCCGGTGTCTGCCCTGGCGGCCGCTACGGCGGCGGTGATCGGCTCAGCCGGCGGGTGAGCGGCGGTCAGTTGGGCGCGGAGCAGTACGTCGTTGGCGACGGCGAGCTCCGTTGGGCTCGGGGTGCGATGGGTGTCGACGACCACCGCCCCGGGCGCGACGGCCAGCCCGAGCCGCTGCGCCGTCGCCGCCGTGACGACCAGTCCGGGCAGGTTGACGAAGTATTCCCCGTGGGCGGCCACCACAGCGGGCAGCGGTGCCGCCGGTTGGGTGTCGGCCGCCAGCGTGACGTGGTCGCCCGTCATCAGGGTGTCGTTGAAGACGACCGCGCCGCCGTTGGCCAGGGTGGCGAGCTCTGCGGTGGTGGCGGCCCGACCGGTGACCAGCCGGATCGTCTCAGCCCCGCCGACGGCAACGCTCCGCTGCTCGAAGCTGGCGAGCGTCGCGGGATCAACCCGGCCGTCGGGCGCGTGTTCGACCGGCACTCCCACGTTCGTAGCGTTGGCCAGCACGACGATGTCGCGGGTCGGGAGCGCCGAGGCCAGGCGGTGGAGGCCGTCCTGGCCGAGCAGGTCCCTCGCCGGGGACATCGACCGGTACGACCTCATCTTCGAGCCGCAGACCTACCAGTTCCTCGGCTGGCAGGTCGTACCGAAGGCCGAGAACGCTGTCCAGCAATTCCGACGCGGGGTGACCTTGCACGTGACCATCGTCGACCATGCCGGCCAGACGCCGTAGCGCCGCAGGCTGATGCCACCCGATCCCTCAGCCAGCTGGCCTGCACAGCGCGGACGGCTGGTTAGGGTGAAGCCATGGCAGTCGTGAAGATCAACGCGATCGACGTCCCGCCGGGCGTCGGCGAGGAGCTGGAGAAGCGGTTCGCCGCCCGGGCCGGGGCGGTGGAGAACTCGCCCGGCTTCCTCGGCTTCGAGTTACTTCGTCCAGTCGGCGGAGAGACCCGCTACTTCGTTTACACGAAGTGGGAGTCGGAGGATGCCTACCAGGCGTGGGCGCAGGGGTCGTCCCGCGCGGCACACGCCGGCGGCGAGGGCGGCCAGCCGCGTAAGCCGGTCGCCACCGGGGCCACGCTGCTGGAGTTCGAGGTGGTCCAGCAGGTGCTCGGCAAGGGCTGACCCGCTCCGGTCACTCCTGGATCTTGGAGAGTTGCTGTTCGTTGCGAACGACAACTCTCCAAGATCGCTGAAAGCGCCGGGGCGTCACGGTGCGGCGGTGGTGGCCAGGGAGGCGAAGGCGATCACGTTGTCCTGGTAGCCGGTTCGGCCGCCGACCCAGTCGCCGCCGCAGGTGATCAGGCGCAGCCCGGGCGGGCCGTCGTCGCCGTACACCCGGTCGGCGGGGAACTTGGCCTTGTCGAAGTACTCGACGGTGTCGACCGTGAAGGCCACGACGGTCCGGTCCGCCCGGGTCACCTCGATCCGGTCCCCCGGCTTCAGTTCCCGCAGCCGGTAGAAGACCGCCGGGCCGCTCTTGGTGTCGACGTGCCCGACGATGATCGCCCGGCCTGGTTCGCCGGGGACGGGGCCGAGGTCGTACCAGCCGGTCTGGCCGTGCTGGCTCAACGGCGGAACATCCACCGAGCCGTCCTTCGCCTGGCCGACCGGGATGATCGGCGCGGACACGTTGATCGCCGGCACGGAGAGGCTCACCGGGCGGCTCGCCGGCTGCCGACCCCCGGCCGGGTCGGCCGTGCCGGACGTCGACCCAGCCATGCCGGACGTTGACCCGGTCGCCTCTGACGTCGACCCGGTCGTGTCCACCCAGTCGAGCGGCCCGGCGGTCCGACCCAGCCCGGCCCCGGTGGCGAAGACCCCGATCAGCACCAGCACCACGGCGAGCGGAATCGACCAGGAGGGGCGACCTCGGGCGCGGGCCGCCCGGGCGGGCACTCGGTAGGCGGGTCGGGCGGCCATGGCGGGGCTCAGCGGCGGGCGACGCCGCGGACGGTACGGGGCCGACGCGCCGCCGCCACGCCGACCACGGCACCGGCCACGGTCAGGGCCAGCCCGAACGGCACCAAAAGTTTGCCGTAGCCGGTGCCGGCGGTCCCGCCGAAGCCGGTCGCCGGCCCGCGGCTGGGCTTCACCACCTTGACTACCTGGAGCATCGTCGAGGCGGTCTGCCCGCTCGGGCACTCCAGCTTGACCCGATAGTTGCCGGGTCGGGTGCGCTCGTTGACCATCGGCGAGGCGGTGAGCAGCCCGTGCTGCGGCTGCACCTGGACCCGACCGAAGGCATCGGAGATCACGATCGCCGGCACCGAGTTGTCCCGGCAGCTGGCCCGGATGCCGACCAGGAAACCGGCTTCCACGGTGCTCGGGGTGACCTCGACGAAGACCAGCTCGACCGGGCGCTGGCCCTGATCCGGCGGGCCATGATCCGCCGGGCCCGCACCCGGCTCGGCGACGTGCGGCGGGGCGGCGGTCGGGCCGGCCAGGGCGGGCGCCGCCGCCAGCAGCGGGACGGCGCAGGTGGCGGCGATCAGCAGCGCCGCGCGTCGCGTGACTGACACCATGCCCCCTCCCGGGCTCCGGCGGTCGGGCGGTTGGCCACCCGTCCTGCCGTACGGGTGAATCCTCCCACCCTCGGTCGCACCTCACATCGTTCCGCGGCACCGGTCGCGTACGCTCGGGTCGCTGTGACCGCCACCGACCAGAACGCCACGCCGCCGGCCCACGCCGCCCGCATCCGCACCTTTCATCCGCGTCGCGGCCGGATGTCCGACCGGCAGCGCGAAGCGCTGGCCCGGCTCTGGCCCGCGTACGGCCTGGAGATCGCCGACCTCGACGGGCCGTTCGATCCGGCGGCGCTGTTCGGGCGACGGGCCCCGCTGGTGCTGGAGATCGGTTCCGGTATGGGCGATGCCACCGCCGAAATGGCGGCGGCCGACCCAGATCGACACTATCTGGCGGTAGAGGTGCATACGCCCGGAATCGCCAACCTGCTCGCGTTCGTCGACGGGGGCGGGCTGACCAACGTGCGGGTGGCCAAGGGCGACGCGTTGGACCTGGTCCGGGCGATGCCGGAGGGGTCGCTGGACGCGGTGCACGTGTTCTTCCCCGACCCGTGGCCGAAGGCCCGCCACCACAAGCGCCGGATCATCCAGCCGGCTCACGTGGCGTTGCTGCGCAGCCGGCTGGCCCCCGGCGGGACGCTGCACTGCGCCACCGACTGGGCCGAGTACGCCGAGTCGATGCGGGAGACGCTGACCGCCGACCCGGAGCTGGTCGACGTGCACAGCGGATACGCACCCCGCCCCGAGCACCGCCCGGTGACCAAGTTCGAGCGCCGCGCCCTCATCGCCGGCCGCGACATCTTCGACCTCATTTTCGTGAAAGGAGGGGCCCCCTGTTAACGCCTGGCGTTGTACAGGGGCCCCCTACTAACACCGGGGCGGGCAACCCGGCTGGCGCTAAGGGCCATGATCAAGGCACCATGGACGGGCTATGACCCTCACCGCCGCGCTGCCGAAGACCGCCGACCCCGACATCCTCTACGAGACGTTCGCCGGCTGGGCGTCCGAGCGCGGCCTCGACCTCTACCCCCACCAGGAGGAGGCGGTCATCGAGATCGTCTCCGGGGCGAACGTGATCATGAATACGCCGACCGGCTCCGGCAAGAGCCTGGTCGCCATCGCCGCGCACTTCGCCGCCCTGGCCGACGACCGCACCACCTTCTACACCGCCCCGATCAAGGCCCTGGTCTCGGAGAAGTTCTTCACGCTCTGTGAGGTCTTCGGCGCGGAGAACGTCGGCATGCTCACCGGCGACGCCAGCGTCAACGCCGATGCTCCGATCATCTGCTGCACCGCCGAGATCCTGGCCAACCTGGCGCTGCGCGAGGGCGCCCGGGCCGACGTCGGCCAGGTGATCATGGACGAGTTCCACTTCTATGCCGAGCCCGACCGAGGCTGGGCCTGGCAGGTGCCGATCATCGAGCTGCCGCAGGCGCAGTTCATCCTGATGTCCGCCACCCTAGGTGACACCACGCGCTTCGTCGACGACCTGGCCCGGCGTACCGGGCGGCCGACCGCCGTCGTCCGCTCGGCCGAGCGACCGGTCCCGCTGCTCTTCTCGTACGCGATGACCCCGCTGCACGAGACCCTCGAAGAGCTGCTGGAAACCAAGCAGGCCCCGGTGTACGTGGTGCACTTCACCCAGGCCGCCGCGCTGGAACGCGCCCAGGCGCTGATGAGCGTCAACGTCTGCACCCGGGCCGAGAAGGACCTGATCGCGCAGGCGATCGGCAACTTCCGCTTCACCTCCGGCTTCGGCAAGACGCTCTCCCGGCTGGTGCGGCACGGCATCGGCGTACACCACGCCGGCATGCTCCCCAAATACCGCCGCCTGGTGGAGACCCTCGCCCAGGCCGGGCTGCTCAAGGTCATCTGCGGCACCGACACGCTCGGCGTCGGCATCAACGTGCCGATCCGCACGGTGCTCTTCACCGGCCTGTCGAAGTACGACGGCATCCGCACCCGACTGCTCAAGGCCCGCGAGTTCCACCAGATCGCCGGGCGGGCCGGGCGGGCCGGCTTCGACACCCTCGGCCGGGTCGTCGTGCAGGCCCCCGAGCACGTCATCGACAACGAGAAGGCCCTCGCCAAGGCTGGCGACGACCCGAAGAAGCGCCGCAAGGTGGTGCGGAAGAAGCCACCGGAAGGCTCGATCGGCTGGGGCAGGCCCACCTTCGACCGGCTCATCGAGGCCGAACCGGAGCCGTTGACCTCCAGCTTCCAGGTCAGCCACTCGATGCTGCTCAACGTCATCGGCCGGCCCGGCGACGCGTTCGCCTCGATGCGGCACCTGCTCACCGACAACCACGAGGACCGGGCCGCCCAGCGGCGGCACATCCGCCGGGCCATCGCCATCTACCGGGCGCTCCGCGCCGGCGGCGTGGTCGAGGAGCTGCCCGAGCCGGACGAGCAGGGCCGACGGATCCGGCTCACCGTCGACCTCCAGCTCGACTTCGCGCTCAACCAGCCGCTGTCGCCGCTCGCCCTGGCCACCATCGAGCTGCTCGACCGGGAGTCCCCGGCGTACGCCCTCGACGTGCTGAGCGTGATCGAGTCGATCCTCGACGACCCGCGCCAGGTGCTCTCCGCGCAGCAGTTCAAGGCCCGCGGCGAGGCGGTCGCCGCGATGAAGGCCGAGGGCATCGAGTACGAGGCCCGCCTCGAACTGCTCGACGAGGTGACCTGGCCCAAGCCCCTCGCGGAGCTGCTGGAGTCGGCGTACGAGATGTACCGGCAGGGCCACCCGTGGGTCGCCGACCACCAGCTCTCCCCCAAGTCTGTGGTCCGCGACATGTACGAGCGGGCCATGACCTTCCCCGAGTACGTGCAGTTCTACGGCCTGTCCCGGTCCGAGGGGCTCGTGCTGCGCTACCTCGCCGACGCGTACAAGACGCTGCGGCAGACCGTCCCCGAGGACGCCAAGACCGAAGAGCTGGTCGACCTCATCGAATGGCTGGGCGAGCTGGTCCGCCAGGTCGACTCCAGCCTGATCGACGAGTGGGAGCGGCTGCGTAACCCGTCCGACGTCGCGGAGGTCGCCGCGTCGCTGGACGACCGGCCGCCGGCGGTCACCCGCAACGCCCGAGCCTTCCGGGTCCTGGTCCGCAACGCGCTGTTCCGCCGGGTCGAGCTGGCCGCCCTGCGCCGCTGGGATCTCCTCGGGGAGCTGGACGCGGAGCACGGCTGGAACGCGGACGAGTGGGCGGACGCGCTGGAGCCGTACTTCGAGGCGTACGACTCGATTGGGGTCGGGCCGGACGCGCGCGGGCCGGCGCTGCTCATGATCGAGCAGGGCCGGGAGAAGTGGACCGTACGCCAGATTCTCGACGACCCGGACGGCGACCACGACTGGGGCATCAGCGCCGAGGTCGACCTCGCGGCCTCCGACGAGGTCGGCGCGGCGGTCATCCGGATCACCGACGTGGGGCAGCTGTAGCAGCGGGGCAGCGCCGCTCATGGTCGTCTCGGTAGCGTGCCGGGATGGTCACGGACGACGCTGCCCCTTCGCCGGAGTTCCCACCGAGGCGGGTGGCCGGTCGAGGGCCCGGCTGGTACCGCGGCGACTGCCACGTGCACTCGTCGCGTTCGGTCGCCGGGGAGCTGACGCCGGCGCAGCTCACGGCGGCCGCCCGCGCGGCCGGGCTGGACTTCCTCGCGGTCACCGAGCACAACACCTGCGACACCCACGCCGACTGGGCTCGACCGGCCGGCGACGACCTGCTCGTGATCCTCGGCCAGGAGGTCACCACCCGCACCGGGCACTGGCTGGCGCTCGGCATCCCCGCCGGGCAGGTGGTCGAGTGGCGGTACGGCGTCCGCGACGACCTGATCGGGCGGCACCTGGACCAGGTCCATCGCGCCGGCGGGCTGTGCGTGGCGGCCCACCCCCAGGCGCCCTACCCGTCCGGCGTCTTCATGTACCCGTACCAGGGCTTCGACGTCGGGGAGGTGTGGAACGGGCAGTGGCGCTCGGACCTGCCGTGGAACGCCGACAACGAGGCGGCGCTGGCCGAATGGGGCCGCACCCTCGCCTTCGACATCCACCGGGGGCGGTGGCGTCCGGCGATGGGCAACAGCGACATTGCACCTCGCGGGCCAGCTCGGCGTACCGCACACCGTCGTGCGCGCCGAGGCGCTGAGCGTGGACGCGGTTCTCGCCGGCATCCGTGCCGGCCGGAGCTGGATCGCCGGATCGGTCGAGATCGGGCTTTCGCTGACCGTCTCCGCCGGTGACCGCAGCGCCGGGATCGGTGAGCGGCTGGCGACGCAGGGCGAGCCGGCCGTGGTCCGGGTCGGCGTACGGGGTGTCCCCGGCGGCACCGTCAGCTTCCACACCGACCGGGGCACCACGCATCGCGAGTCCCTGACCGGCGCCGGGCCGGCGGCCGTGACCTGGCGCACCAGCGCGGCGGAGGCGCTGTTCGTCCGGGTCGAGGTACGCCACCCCGGCGGGCGCATGGCGGCCCTCACCAACCCGGTGATCCTCGCCTGAGGATTTCTTCAAAGGGGCCGTCCGGGATGTCCGGGCGGCCCCTTTCGCGCCCTGGGCGATGTCAGTCCCGTCGATTAGAATGTATGTACTAATCGAGTTGCTGACCTGGGAGGATGCTCGTGACCGCGCCCACCTCCACCGCCCCTGTCACCCCCTACGCCACCCTGCTCGGCTTCACCCGGTACGTGGACCGCACCGGGCCCACCAAGGCCACCTTCGTCGGCGGCCTGCGCAAGCAGCGGGCGAGCCGGCACGGCTTCAACCCGCACGGTCAGTTCGTCAAGGCACTCAAGGCCGACGTCGCCTTCCACACCGGCGGCACCCACCTGGCTCAGGTCGCCGACCTGGTCAGGCCCCGCTGGCGCCCGCTCTACGAGGCGCTCGTGCCCGGCGCGACGGCCTGGCTGCACTCCCTCGGCGAGCCGGCCGGCGTCGACCTGGCGCAGACCCGCGACGCGCTGGCCATGCTGGGCGACCTGCCCGTCAAGATCAATCCGCAGTTCGGCGTCCGGTACGCCGACGGCCACGCCGAGGCGATCCGCCTGCACTTCGACGAGGCCCCGCCCAGCGAGGAAGTCACCCTGGCCACCCTGCACCTGATGGCCCGGCACATGGACGCGGTTCTGCCGCACGCCGAGCCGGTCCTGGTCGACGTCCGGCGTGGCCAGTCCCACCGCATGCCCGCCACGGCCCGCCCCGAGCAGGTCGAGCAGTGGCTGGCGGGCGAGGCCGCCGCCTTCCGCGCCATCTGGTCCACCACCGCCGCCGCCTAGCACCCCACCCCACCCCGACGCCCGCTCAAGATCCGTGCAACTTCGGTGAACATGCTGCCTCGACCCGGGATGAGGCAGCACCTGCACTGAAGTTGCACGGATCTTGTCCAATCCCAGGGCGGGGCAGGGTTATCCACAGGGGGTGGTGGGGAAGGCGACGGTCGGTGAGGGTGAGTGGATGCCTGTTCCTCCTCGACGACCGGCCCAGTTGCAGGGGCGTGTCTTCCAGGGTTCACACGTCGTGGCTCGGGGCGTGCTGACCCGCACCGAACTGCGCAGCAGCGCGTGGCGCCCCCTTTTCAAGGATGTCTACGCGGATGCCCGACTGACGATCTCGCACCAGACCCGGTGCGCCGCAGCTGCCCGGTGGCTGCTGCCCTCTGAGGCGGCGATTGCCGGCCGGAGCGCGGCAGCACTCTTCGGTGCCGGAGCGGTCGGCACCGACGAACCCATCGACGTCCTGGTCCCGGCCGCACAGCGCTTCGGGCCGGTCATCGGTCTCACCGTGCACACCGGGGAGATGACCGAGGAGGACGTGCTGACGCGGGCAGGCTACTCGGTCACCACGCCGCTGCGCACGAGTTGGGACCTGGCACAGTGGCTCCCGGTGGAGGAAGCGGTCGCAGTGGTCGACGGACTCCTGCGACAACGCCTCATCAGCGCCGACGAACTCCGAAGCCTCGCGCACGCGCGGCTCGGGTTGCGAGGGTGGAAACGCCTGCTACGCGTAGCCGGCTTGGCCGACGGCGGAGCAGAGTCGCCGCAGGAGTCCCGGCTACGGGTCCGGCTTGTGTTGGCCGGCCTTCCGACACCTGTCACTCAGTACGTGGTGGAACGCGATGGCCGATTCATCGCCCGGCTCGACCTCGCCTGGCCCGAATGGAAGATTGCCGTCGAGTACGACGGCCTCTGGCATCACGACCCGGACCAGTTCCACCGCGACCGCCAGCGCCTTAACCGGCTGATCGGCGAGGACTGGATCGTCCTCCACCTGACCGCGAAACGCTTCAAGGAAGACTTCCCTGCCTTTCTCGCGGAGGTCCGCCGAGCCATCCGCACCCGCGCTCGATGACCGCCGGGAATGCCCCTCGAGATCCGCACAACTTCCGGGCAACTGCTGCCTCCCCGTCGATCGAGGCAGCACTTTCCCTGAAGTTGTGCGGATCTTGGGCAGAGTCGGGGCGGCCCTCAGGCGGAGACGTACTTCTCCAGGTCGTCGAGGATCTTGTTGGCGGCGGTGACGCCGATGCCGGTCATCCAGGTCTCGTCCGACACCACGTGGGCCTTGCCGGCCTTGACGGCGGACAGGCCCTGCCAGAGGCTGCCGGCAGTGACCTTCGCCTGCTCGGCGGCGGCCGTCTCGCCGTACGCGGTCACGAAGATGATGTCGCCGTCCACCTCGTTGACCCGCTCCGGGCTGACCTGCTCGAAACGCCGCTCCTTCTTGCCGTCGAGGCGCTGCCGGACGGGGCGGCCCAGCCCGGTGTCGCCGACGACGATGCCGGAGAACGACTCCGGGCCGTACACCCGGATGTTGCCGGGCATGAAGCGCACGATGGAGATCTCCCGGCCGGCCGCGTCGCCGAGCGAAGCGCCGAGGTCCTTGGCCCGCTTCTCGTAGCTGGCGAGCAGGTCGCGCGCCTGCTGCTCCCGGCCCAGGGCCTGGCCGTCGAGGAGGAAGTTTTCCTTCCAGGTGACGCCCACCTTCTCGGTGAAGACCGTCGGCGCGATGGCGGACAACTCGTCGTAGAACTTCTCCTGGCGGAACTTGCTGCCAAGGATCAGGTCGGGCTGGAGGGCGTTGATGGTCTCCAGGTCGGGCTCGGTGAGCACCCCGACTTCCTTGATCCCGGCGAGCTTCTCCGCCCCGAAGTAGGTGGGCCAGCTCCTCGCCTCACCGGCGGTCGCCGCGCCGATCGGCGTGACGCCGAGCGAGAGCGCAGTGTCGATCTTGTCGGTGTCGAGCACCACCACGCGCTTCGGCTCGGCGGGCACGCTGGTGGTGCCCATCGCATGGGTGATCTCCCGGGTCTGGCCGGGGGCCGTGCCGGGGGCGGGGTCGCTCTTTCCACAGGCGGTGAGGCCGACGCCGAGGGCGAGGGCCGCAGTGAGAACGGCGGCGAGACGACGCATCAGGGTCCTTTCGTTTGGTACGGGTCGGCGAGCGCTCAGGCGTCGCCGACGAAGGAGCCGGCCGGAGCCGGCGGGACGGCAGCCGGATCGCCCGCTGGATCGGCGGCCGAAACGGCAGCCGGGGCGGTCGTAGGCTGGGTGAGGGCCGGCACGACGAGGGGTGCGCCGGTGACCGGGCAGGGCACGACCACGCAGGCGAGCCCGAAAACGTCCCGGACCAGGTCGGCGGTGAGGATCTCGCGCGGCGGGCCGGCCGCGACCACCGCGCCGGCGCGCATGGCGATCAGGTGGTCGGCGTACCGGGCGGCCTGGTTGAGGTCGTGCAGCACGGCGACCACGGTCCGGCCCCGCTCGGCGCGCAGCCGGTGCAGCAGCTCCAGCACCTCCACCTGGTGGGCGAGGTCGAGGAAGGTGGTCGGCTCGTCCAGCAGCAACGCCTCGGTGTCCTGGGCCAGGGTCATCGCGATCCAGACCCGCTGCCGCTGCCCGCCGGAGAGGGTGTCCACCGGCCGGTCGGCGAGCCCGGCGACGTCGGCGAGCGCCATGGCCTCCTCGACGGCCCGGCCGTCCTCCGTCGACCACTGCCGCCACCAGCGCTGGTACGGCTGCCGGCCCCGGCCGACCAGATCCGCGACGGTGATTCCCTCGGGCACGAGCGGGCTCTGCGGCAGTACGCCGAGGCGGCGGGCCACCTCGCGGGTGGGTAGTTCCCGGATCACCGCGCCGTCGAGCAGCACGCTGCCGCGACGCGGGGTGAGCAGTCGGGCCATGGTGCGCAGCAGCGTGGACTTGCCGCAGGCGTTCGGGCCGACGATGACGTTGAACGCGTTGGCGGGCAGGTCGAGGTCCAGCCCGTCCAGGACCGTCCGACCGTCGTAGCCGACGACCAGGTCACGGGTGGACAGCATCGCGGTCACGACCGCCTCCCTCCGGTGCGTAGCAGCAGGAACATCAGGTACGGCCCGCCGATCGCGGCGGTGAGGACCCCGGCCGGGAGCTGGACGGGGGCGAGCAGGCGGCGGCCGGCGAGGTCGGCCAGCACCAGCAGCAGCGCCCCGAGCAGCGCGGCGCACAGCATCGGCGGCCGTTCCGCCCGGACCAGCCGGCGCGCCACCTGCGGGGCGACCAGGGCGACGAAGTCCACCGCGCCGACCTGGGCGGTGACCATGGCAGCGACCAACACGCCGGTGCCGGCCAGCCCGATCCGCCGGGCGACGGGGCGCAGCCCGATCCCCCGGGCGGTGTCGTCGTCGAGTGCGGTGCTGCGCAGCGCCCAGCCCGCCCAGCCGAGCACGGGCAGCAGCACGACGAGGGTGGCGCCGATCCAGGCGGCCTCGGTCCAGCCCTTGCCGGCCAGGGTGCCGATCAGCCAGAGCTGAGCGCGCAGCCCGTCGATCGGGTCGGCGGCCAGCATCACCACCTCGATGAGCGCGCGGAACGCGAACGCCACCGCCACTCCGGCGAGGACGAAGCGTTGCGCCGCCAGCCCGTGCCGGGCCCCCAGGGCGAACACCAGGGCCGCCGCGACCAGGCCACCGAGCAGCGCGGCCGGCGCGACCAGGATCGCGGCGGCACCGCTGGTGAGGGCCAGCGTCGCGGCCAGCCCGGCGCCCTGGGTGACGCCGATGACGTCGGGGCTCGCGAGGGGGTTGCGGGCCACGCTCTGGATCAGCGTGCCGGCCACACCGAAGGCGGCCCCGGCCAGCGCCGCGAGCACCGCGCGGGGCAGTCGCAGGTGCAGCACCACCAGGTCGTACGGGGTGCCGGCGCCAGCGAGCGAACGCAGCACGTCGCCGAGGGCGACGTACGGGGTGCCGAGCGACAGACTGAGCACGACGGCACCGGCAAGCAGCAGGAACAGCGTGGCGGCGACGAGCACCGGGCGGCGGCGGACCTGCACGGTCACCGACCCGACCCGCAACAGCGACCGCCCCGGCAGGCCGACGGTGGGGGCGGTCACGCGGTCACCACCCGGGTGCGGCGGACCAGGATGGCTAGTAGGGGGGCGCCGAGCAGGGCGGTGATGATGCCGGCGGGGACCTCGCCGGGTGGGGCGATCAGCCGGCCGATGATGTCGGCGGTGAGCAGCAGGGCTGGGCCGAGCAGCCCGGCGACCAGCAGGGTCCACCGATGGTCGGCGCCGACCAGGGACCGGGCCAGGTGCGGCACGGCCAGGCCGACGAAGGCGATCGGTCCGGCGGCGGCGACGGCGGCGCCGGTGAGCAGCACGCCGGCGATGCCGGCGCCGAGGCGTACCAGGGCGATCCGGTGCCCGAGGCCGCGGGCGACGTCGTCGCCGAGGGTGAGCGCGTCGAGGCCCCGGGCGACCAGGGCGGCCAGGGCCACCCCGGCAAGGACGAAGGGAAGCACCTGCCCGGCGACGCCGACGCCCCGGCCGGTGAGGCCGCCGACCACCCAGAACCGGTACTCCTCGAAGGTGCGCGCGTCGATGCTGAGCAGCGCGTACACGATGGCTCCGAGACTGGCGTCGAGGGCCGCGCCGACCAGCGCGAGGGTGACCGGGCTGGCGCCCTCCCGGGTGCGGTTGGCGACGGCGAAGACCAGCAGGCCGGCCAGGAGCGCGCCGGCAACACCGAACCAGACGTATCCGGTGAGGGTGCCGACGCCGAAGACGGCGATGGCCAGCACCACGCCGACGGACGCGCCGGCGCTGACGCCGAGGATGCGCGGCTCGGCGAGGGGGTTGCGGGTGACGGCCTGGAAGAGCACACCGGCGACGGCCAGGGCGAGCCCGACCACCAGCCCCAGGGCGGTACGCGGCAGCCGCAACTCGCGGACGATCGTGCTGGCGTCGCCGCCGTCCGGGGCGGTGAGCGCGCCCCACACCGCGTCGACGGGGAGCGGGCGGCTACCCAGCGCCAGGCTGGCCAGCAGCGCGACGGTGAGCAGGAGCGCCGCCGCCAGGGTGACCGCGAGGCGGCGCCGGACGCCTCGACGGCTGGGGGCGCCGACCCGGGCGGGCCGCACGGCGACGGTGGTCACGAAACTCCCGCCCTTCTAGGTTAGGTTCGCCTTACCTTAGCCAGACGGGTTAGGTGAGCCTAACTTGGGGTCGAGACGCGCTACTCGATCGGCGACCTGACCCGGCGTACCGGGCTGACGGTCAAGACCATTCGGTTCTACGCCGACCACGGGATCGTGCCGCCGACCGACCGCGGCCCTGCGGGCCCGGACTCCGAGGTAACCCCTTTTCACCCGGTTTGCGCCCTACGCTGGGGGCATGCGATTCGACCAGCACACCGTCGTCCTCCTGGTGCGTCCCGACGACCCGCCGGAACTTCCCCGGGACGCGGCCGACCGGTTGCGGGACACGCACCTGGCCCACCAGGCCGGGCTGGTGAAGCAGGGCGCCGTGCTGGCCGCCGGGCCGTTCCTCGGCGGCGACGACGCGCGGATCCGCGGCTTCGCGGTGCTCTCGGTGGACCCGCAGATGGCCCGCGAGCTCTACGCCAACGACCCGGCCGTGAGCTCCGGACAGCTGGTCGCCCGGGTGATGAGCTGGCAGATGCCGGAGGGCGTGCTCCGGTTCGAGTCGGTTCCGGTGCCCACGTCCATGCTGGAGCTGGCGTCCGGGGACTGACTACTCTTCCGCGGCCTCGCGGCTGCCCGGCACCACCGGCGTCGACCCCACCCCGGTGCGCGGCGCGGCCGGCGCCTCCACCTGGTGGTCCGACCAGACGTACGTCTCGGGCAGCAGGTCGGCCACCGGAACCGCGCGCAGCGCGTCCATCGGGCCGACGATCACTTTGATCGACGGGAAGTAGTCGAGGAGCACCTGCCGGCAGCGACCGCACGGTGGGAGGACGCCCCGGCCCCGGTCCCCCACCGCGACGATGGTCTCCAGGTCGCCGGCGCCCTGGGTGGCGGCGGCCCCGATCGCCACCACCTCGGCGCACGGGCCACCGGTGAAGTGGTAGACGTTCACGCCGGTGAACACCCGGCCGTCGGTGGTCCGCGCGGCGGCGGCGACGGTGTGGTTGTCGCTGCGGCAGCGCAGCTTGGCCACGGCCGTGGCGGCCTGCACCAGCGCCCGATCGGTGTCCCGCATGATCATCACGTCCCGTTGTCGACCTCGGCGGCCACTCTAGCCGGACGCGGACCGGCGGTAACCCCGGAGCGCTCCGACGCGCGGCTGCCTATCCTTGGCGACGACATGCAGACTCCAGCCGTACCCGCCGCACCCGAGACCGCCCGCGACCTGCACCGCCGTCTCTCCCCGTTGATGTTCCGCGACCAGCGGCGCCTCCAGCGACGCCTCGACGGGGTCCGGAAGCTGCGCGACCCGCAGCGGCGCGAGTCGACGCTCGCCGAGATCGCGGCCGAGGTGACCCGGGCGGAGGCGCGGCTGGCGAGCCGGCGGGCCGCCGTGCCGACGATCAGCTACCCGGCGCAGCTGCCGGTGAGCGAGCGCAAGGACGACATCGCCACCGCCATCCGCGACCATCAGGTGGTGATCGTGGCCGGCGAGACCGGCTCCGGCAAGACCACCCAGCTGCCCAAGATCTGCCTGGAGCTGGGCCGCGGGATCACCGGGCTGATCGGCCACACCCAGCCCCGCCGGCTCGCCGCGCGTACGGTGGCGGATCGGATCGCCGAGGAGCTCGGCACCGAGCTGGGCGGCGTGGTCGGCTACAAGGTGCGCTTCACCGACCAGGTCAGCGAGCACAGCCTGGTCAAGTTGATGACCGACGGCATCCTGCTGGCCGAGTTGCAGAACGACCGGATGCTGCGCCAGTACGACACGCTCATCATCGACGAGGCGCACGAGCGCAGCCTCAACATCGACTTCATCCTCGGCTACGTCCGGCAGCTCCTGCCCCGCCGGCCCGACCTCAAGGTGATCATCACCTCGGCGACCATCGAGACCGACCGGTTCGCCAAGCACTTCGCGGACGCGGAGGGCAACCCCGCGCCGATCGTCGAGGTGTCCGGCCGGACCTATCCGGTCGAGGTACGTTACCGGCCGCTGGTCGAGGTCACCGAGGCCGAGGAGGCGGACGAGGCCGACGAGGAGAACGTCCGCGACCAGATCCAGGCCATCGGCGACGCCGTCGAGGAGCTGGCCGCCGAGGGGCCGGGCGACGTGCTGGTCTTCCTCAGCGGCGAACGGGAGATCCGAGACACCGCCGACGCCCTCGGCAAGCTGGTGCAGAAGAAACGCTCGCTGCTGGGCACCGAGATCCTGCCGCTGTACGCGCGGCTGTCGACCGCCGAGCAGCACCGGGTGTTCGCCCCGCACGCCGGGCGCCGGGTGGTGCTCGCCACCAACGTCGCGGAGACCTCGCTGACCGTCCCCGGCATCAAGTACGTGGTGGACCCGGGCACGGCCAGGATCTCCCGCTACTCCAGCCGGCTCAAGGTGCAGCGGCTGCCGATCGAGCCGGTCTCCCAGGCGAGCGCCAACCAGCGCAAGGGGCGCTGCGGGCGTACCTCGGACGGCATCTGCATCCGCCTCTACGACGAGCAGGACTTCGCGGCCCGCCCCGAGTTCACCGACCCGGAGATCCTGCGCACCAACCTCGCCTCGGTCATCCTGCAGATGACCGCGATCGGGCTCGGCGACATCGCCGCGTTCCCGTTCATCGACCCGCCGGACCGGCGCAACGTCACCGACGGGCTCAACCTGCTGCACGAGCTGGGCGCGCTCGACCCGGCCGAGACCGACCCGGCGAAGCGGCTCACCCCGTTGGGCCGGCGGCTGGCCCAGCTCCCGGTCGATCCCCGGCTGGCCCGGATGGTCCTCGAGGGCGAGCGCAACGGCTGCGCCACCGAGGTGATCGTGATCGCCGCCGCGCTCTCCATCCAGGACCCGCGCGAGCGCCCCGCCGACAAGCAGGCCCAGGCCGACCAGGCACACGCCCGGTTCGCCGACAAGGAGTCGGACTTCGTCGCGTACCTGAACCTGTGGCGGTATCTGCGCGAGCAGCAGCGCGCCCTGTCCTCCAGCGCGTTCCGCCGGATGTGCAAGGCGGAATACCTCAACTACCTGCGGGTACGCGAGTGGCAGGACATCGTCAGCCAGCTGCGCCAGGTGCTGCGTACCTCGGAGAAGGGTGACGGCCGGCGCGGGGCCGGGGCGGACCTGCCGGAGGAGATCGACACCCCGAAGGTGCACCAGTCGCTGCTGCCCGGCCTGCTCTCCCACCTCGGGCTCAAGGACGCGCAGAAGCACGAGTACCTGGGCGCGCGGGGAGCGAAATTCGCTGTTTTCCCCGGCTCGGCGCTGTTCAAGAAGCCGCCACGCTGGGTGATGGCCGCCGAGCTCGTGGAGACCTCCCGGCTCTGGGGCCGGGTCGCCGGCCGGGTCGAGCCCGAGTGGGTCGAGCCGCTCGCCCAGCACCTGGTCAAGCGCAGCTACAGCGAGCCGCACTGGGAGAAGAAGCAGGCGGCGGTGATGGCGTACGAGAAGGTCACCCTGTACGGCATCCCGATCGTCACCTCCCGCAAGGTCAACTTTGGGCGGATCGACCCGGCGCTCTCCCGCGAGCTGTTCATCCGGCACGCCCTGGTCGAGGGCGACTGGCAGACCCACCACCAGTTCTGGCCGGACAACCAGCGGCTGCTCGCCGAGATCGAGGAGCTGGAGAACCGGGCCCGGCGGCGGGACATCCTGGTCGACGACGAGACGATCTTCGAGTTCTACGACCAGCGGATCCCCGCCGACGTGGTCTCCGGCCGGCACTTCGACAGCTGGTGGAAGAAGACCCGCCGGGAACAGCCGGACCTGCTCACCTTCACCCGTGACCTGCTGGTCAACTCCGGCCGCGGCGGGGTGGACGAGGCCGACTACCCGGACGAGTGGCGCACCGACGGGGTCACCCTGCCGCTGACGTACACGTTCGACCCGGGCACCCCGACCGACGGCGTCACGGTGGACATCCCGCTGCCGCTGCTCAACCAGGTGCCGGCGGAAAGCTTCGACTGGCAGGTGCCCGGGCTGCGCGAGGAGCTGGTGATCGGGCTGATCCGGTCGCTGCCCAAGGCGATCCGGCGCAACTTCGTCCCGGTGCCCGACTACGCCCGGGCCGCCCTCGCGGCGATCACTCCCGGCGAGGAGCCACTGCTGGACGCGCTCACCCGGCAGCTGCGCCGGATGACCGGGACGACCGTGCCGCCGGACGCCTGGGACCTGGCCAAGCTCCCGCCGCACCTGCGGGTCACCTTCCGGGTGCTCGGCGAGGACGACAAGCCGGTCGCCGAGGGCAAGGACCTGCCGGCCCTGCAACGCCAACTCCGCCAGGAGGTACGCCAGGTCGTCGCCGCCGCCGCGCCCGACGTCGCCCGGACGGGCCTTCGCGAGTGGAGCATCGGCGATCTTCCTCGCACCATCGAGCAGGTCCGCGCCGGATACGCGGTGACCGCGTACCCGGCGCTGGTCGACGAGGGCGCCACGGTCGGGGTGAAGGTGTTCGACTCCCCGGCCGAGCAGGAGGCCGCGCACTGGGCCGGCACCCGGCGACTGCTCCGGCTGACCCTGCCGTCCCCGGCGAAGTTCCTGCAGGGGCGCCTGAGCAACGAGGCCAAGCTGGCGCTGTCGCGCAACCCGCACGGCGGGGTGCCGGCGTTGATCGAGGACGCCACCGGCGCGGCGATCGACCGGCTGGTGGCCGACGCGGGCGGCCCGGCCTGGGACGCCGACGGATTCGCCGCGCTGCGCGACAAGGTCCGCGCCGACCTGGTCGACACCGTGGTCGAGGTGATGGGCCGGGTCCGGCAGGTGCTCGCCGCCGCGTACGCGGTGGAGCAGCGGCTCGGCGCGACGAAGAACCTGGCCGTGGTGGCCGCGCTGGCCGACATCCGCAGCCAGCTCGGCGGCCTGGTGCACAAGGGCTTCATCACCGAGGCCGGGTACGCCCGCCTGCCCGACCTGCTGCGCTACCTCACCGCGATCGAGCGCCGGCTGGACCGGCTGCCCGGGAACCCGCAACGGGACAAACAGCAGCAGGACCGGATCGCGGTGGTGCAGCGGGAGTACCAGGACCTGCTGAACGCCCTGCCGCCCGCGAAGCGGCAGTCGGTCGCGGTCCGGCAGCTCCGCTGGATGATCGAGGAGCTGCGGGTGAACATCTTCGCCCAGGCGCTCGGCACCCCGTATCCGGTCTCGGAGCAGCGCATCTACCGGGCGATGGACGAGGCCGAGGGGCGTTAGTCACGGCAGGGGTTCGACGCCGGGCGGGAGTTCGTTGCTGAAGGTGGCGTCGTGGACGTACTCCAGCAGGATGCGGCGCAGCTCGCGGCCGGCGTGGGTGGGCACCACGTCGCGGCGGCGGGCCACCGCGATGGTGCGCCGTACGCCGGGCCGGGCGAGCCGGGTGACCCGGATGCCGGCCCGGCGGGCCACCGCGATGCCGGGCACCAGCGCGACGCCGAGCCCCGCCTCGACGAAGCTGAGCACGGCGTCCATCTCCCCGCCGTCCACCGACAGCCGAGGCTCGAAGCCGGCGTCCCGGCACGCCTGGAGGGTGGCGTCGCGCAGGTCGTAGCCCTCGCGGAACATGACGAGGGGCTGGTCCCGCAGGTCGGTGATGCGTATCTCGCCGCCGTCGGCGGCGACGGGCAGCGGGTCGAGCGAGGCGACCACCAGGCTCTCCCGCAGGATCGGGTCGGCGCGCAGCCCCGGGTCGGTGCCGCCCGCCGGCATGATGATCAGAGCCAGGTCGAGGTCGCCGCGGAGCAGGTCGCGGACCAGCACCTGGGAGCCGCCCTCCTCCACCCGCAGGTCGACGGTGGGGTGCGCGTCGCGGAACCGGCGCAGCACCGGGGGCGCGAGGGAGGTGGCCAGGCTGGGCGTGGCGCCGAGCCGTACCCGGCCGCGGCGCAGCCCGACCAGCTCCTGCACCTCTCTGATGGCGGTGTCGACGTCGGCGAGGATCCGCTTCGCCAGCGGCAGCAGCACCTCACCCGCCGAGGTCAGAGCGATGTTGCCCCTTACCCGCTCGAACAACGGGGCCCCGAGGTCGGTCTCCAGGGCGTGAATTTGCTTACTCAACGAGGGCTGGGTGATGCCCACCAGGTCGGCGGCTTGGGTGAAATGTCGTACTTCTGCGACCGCAACGAAGTAGCGGAGCTGGTGGAGCTGCATGTGCATAGCTTATGGCTATCAAGACTGCGAGGTCGATGCATTGGACGACTGATCGAACTGCTCCTAGCGTCGGTCGCGTGGTAATCACGAAAACTCGGTCGCCCATTCGCTCGAACGTCGGTCTCAAGGCCGTCATGGCGGTGACGGGCATTCTCCTTGTGCTGTTCCTCGTCCTGCACATGCTCGGCAACCTGAAGGTGTTCACGGGGGAGACCTCGTTCGACCACTACGCGGCCTGGCTGCGCGACCTCGGTAAGCCGCTGCTGCCGTCGACCTGGTTCCTGTGGATCCAGCGGACGGTGCTGACCGCAGCCGTGCTGGGTCACATCGGGGCCGCCACCGCCCTGGCGATGCGCGCCCGCGCCGCCCGCCCGGTGCCGTACGCGCACCGCCGCAAGATCCACGTGAACTACGCGGCCCGCACGATGCGCTGGGGTGGGGTGATCATCCTGCTCTTCGTGATCTACCACATCCTGGACCTGACCACCGGTCACCTGAACCCGAAGGGCGACCCGAGCAACCCGTACGGCAACGTCGTCGCCGACTTCGCCCCGGAGCGCTGGTACGTCACCCTCTTCTACGTCCTGGCCCTCGTCATGCTCGGCTTCCACCTGCGGCACGGCGCGTTCAGCGCGTTCCGCAGCCTCGGCCAGCAGACCCCGAAGGGCGAGCGCCGGGCCCGGGCCGCCGCGCTGGTCTTCGCCGTCGTGCTGGTCGGCGGCTACCTGGTGGTTCCGTTCGCCGTACTCACCGGATTGGTGTCCTGACATGGATCTCTACACCGAAGGCGACCCGATCGCCGACACCAGGGCCCCGGACGGCCCCATCGAGACCCGGTGGGACCGCCGCCGCTTCGAGGCGAAGCTGGTCAACCCGGCCAACCGCCGGAAGCTGACCGTGATCGTGGTGGGCACCGGCCTGGCCGGCGGCTCCGCCGCGGCGACCCTGGCCGAGCAGGGCTACCACGTCAAGTCCTACTGCTACCAGGACAGCCCGCGCCGGGCCCACTCGATCGCCGCCCAGGGTGGCATCAACGCCGCCAAGAACTACCGCAACGACGGCGACTCGGTGCACCGGCTCTTCTACGACACGGTCAAGGGCGGCGACTTCCGCTCCCGTGAGTCGAACGTGCACCGGCTGGCCGAGGTCTCGGTCAACATCATCGACCAGTGCGTCGCCCAGGGCGTCCCGTTCGCCCGCGAGTACGGCGGCCTGCTGGACACCCGCTCCTTCGGCGGCGCGCAGGTGCAGCGCACCTTCTACGCCCGGGGCCAGACGGGCCAGCAGCTGCTGCTCGGCGCGTACCAGGCCCTGGAGCGGCAGATCGGCCTGGGCAACGTGGAGATGAACGCCCGCCACGAGATGCTGGAGCTGGTCGTCGTCGACGGCCGGGCGCGCGGCATCGTGGTGCGGGACCTGGTCACCGGTGAGATCACCACCGAGATGGCCGACGCGGTCGTGCTCGCCTCCGGCGGCTACGGCAACGTCTTCTACCTCTCCACCAACGCCAAGGGCTGCAACGTCACCGCCTCCTGGCGGGCGCACCGCAAGGGCGCGTACTTCGCCAACCCCTGCTACACGCAGATCCACCCGACCTGCATCCCGGTCTCCGGCGACCACCAGTCGAAGCTGACCCTGATGAGCGAGTCGCTGCGCAACGACGGCCGGGTCTGGGTGCCGAAGGCCAAGGGCGACAGCCGCCCCGCGAAGGACATCCCCGAGGACGAGCGGGACTACTACCTGGAGCGGATCTACCCCTCCTTCGGCAACCTGGTCCCCCGGGACATCGCCTCCCGCGCCGCGAAGAACGTCTGCGACTCCGGCCGCGGCGTCGGCCCGAGCGGACTCGGCGTCTACCTGGACTTCGCCGACGCGATCAACCGGCTCGGCCGCAAGGCCATCGAGGCGAAGTACGGCAACCTCTTCGAGATGTACGAGCGGATCACCGGCGAGGACCCGTACGAGGTCCCGATGCGGATCTATCCCGCCGTGCACTACACGATGGGTGGCCTCTGGGTCGACTACGACCTCCAGTCGACCATCCCGGGCCTGTTCGTGATCGGTGAGGCGAACTTCTCCGACCACGGCGCGAACCGGCTCGGCGCCTCGGCGCTGATGCAGGGCCTGGCCGACGGCTACTTCGTGCTGCCGAACACCCTGGCCAACTACCTGGCCGGCGCCGGGTCGTTCGGGAAGGTCGACGCCAGCCACCCCGAGGTGGTGGCGACGCGCACCGCGGTCGAGGAGCGGATCCAGAAGCTGCTCTCGATCAACGGCGACCGGACGGTGGACTCGTTCCACCGGGAGCTGGGCCAGATCATGTGGGAGCACTGCGGCATGGAGCGCAGCGACGCCGGGCTGCGCAAGGCGATCGACGAGATTCGCGAGCTGCGCGAGCAGTTCTGGCAGCGGGTCCGCGTCCCGGGCGACGGCGAGGGGCTCAACCAGTCGCTGGAGAAGGCCGGCCGGGTGGCCGACTTCTTCGAGCTGGCCGAGCTCATGTGCATCGACGCCCTGCACCGCGAGGAGTCCTGCGGCGGCCACTTCCGGGCCGAGCACCAGACCCCCGACGGTGAGGCGCAGCGCGACGACGACCGGTTCGCCTACGTGGCGGCCTGGGAGTACGCCGGCGACCAGCCGGTGCTGCACAAGGAAGACCTGCAGTTCGAATACGTTCACCCCACGCAGCGGAGCTACAAGTGAACCTGACCCTGCGCATCTGGCGCCAGCCCGGCCCCGAGGACAAGGGTCGGATGGTGACCTACCAGGTCGAGGACGTGTCCCCGGACATGTCGTTCCTGGAGATGCTCGACGTGCTCAACGAGCGGCTCATCCTCTCCGGTGAGGAGCCGATTGCGTTCGACCATGACTGCCGCGAGGGCATCTGCGGCATGTGCAGCCTCATGATCAACGGCGAGGCCCACGGTCCGCAGCGCGGCACCACCGCCTGCCAGCTGCACATGCGGCAGTTCTCCGACGGCGACACGATCGACATCGAGCCATGGCGGGCCCGTGCCTTCCCTGTGGTGAAGGACCTGGTGGTCAACCGGAACGCCTTCGACCAGATCATCGCCGCCGGCGGGTACGTCACCGCGCCGACCGGCAGTGCCCCGGAGGCGCACTCCACCCCGGTGGCCAAGGCCGACGCGGACGCCGCCTTCGAGTCGGCCGCCTGCATCGGCTGCGGCGCCTGCGTGGCGGCCTGCCCGAACGGCTCCGGCATGCTGTTCACCGCCGCCAAGATCACCCAGCTCTCGCTGCTGCCGCAGGGCCAGCCCGAGCGGTACACCCGGGTGATCGGCATGGTGGACGCGCACGACGAGGCCGGCTTCGGCGGCTGCACCAACATCGGCGAATGCGCGGCGGCCTGCCCGAAGGGCATCCCGCTGAACACCATCGGCCGGCTCAACCGGGACTACCTCACGGCGACGTCGAAGCGCGCCGGCACCCCGGGCTCCTGAGCCCCACGGCGGGACCACCCGCCGTCCGACCCCACCGACCGCCGCACCCCACGTCCGGGGTGCGGCGGTCGCCCCTTTTCCGGGATACGTCGCGCCGTGGCCGACCGGCGAGATGGTCAGCGACCGCCTTTGGAGCTGAGTCGGCTGTGCTGTCACCCCACGACAGAGGTCTCATCCCGCGCCTTTCGAGCTGAATCCCCTGTGAGTTCACCTCACGACACGGGTTCTCGCCCGGCTGCCGGGGCAGGGCCACAGGCCGGCGGGATCCGGAGCGTGAATCGTTTGCGATGTCAGCTCCAAAGGAACCGAAGCACCTGATGCCGGCCGCCGGGAAGCCGAAGTGGTCGCGGGCCGAGCCACGAAAGACAGGACCACGGCGGGACGGGGCCGGGTTCAAGTCGTCTTCTCCGGGGTAGCACCCGATGGATGGCCCGGAAAGGGGATATTGCGGCATGAAGGCATTGCCCTGACACCGAAGACGCGGCGTCGGGGTGGCTACCGTGTACGCGGCGGCGGCCGGGCGGGCGCGGTGGGAGCCCGTGGGACACGACGGAAGGACGGGGATGGGCGCAGCGGAGGAACAGGCGGTCGAGCGGGCACTGGGCCGGCGGCTGTGGCGGACGGCCGGGGTCGCGGCGCTGGCCGGGCTGGCCTGGGTGGGCCGCGACGTGCCCCTGCAACTCGGCGGCCGGCTCACCGGCGCCCGGGCGGAACGCGCCGCCCGCTCTCCCCGGTTTCGGGACGGCACCTTCCACAACCCGACGGGCACCCGCACCATGGTCGCCGACCCCGGGCGCAACCTGCTCAAGGAGCTGATTTTCGGCAAGCAGAAGCGGCGGCCCCGCAGCGCCGTCCCGCTGCTGCGCCCGGCCGATCCGGCCCCGGCGGACCGCGCCCGCGAGCTGGGCATCGTCTGGTACGGCCACGCCTCGCTCCTGATCGAGGTCGAGGGACGCCGGGTGCTGGTCGACCCGGTGTGGAGCGACCGCTGCTCCCCGTCAGCCCTGATCGGCCCGCGCCGCATCCACGAGCCACCGGTACGCCTCGACGAGCTGCCCCGCGTCGACGCGATCGTCATCTCGCACGACCACTACGACCACCTGGACCTGGCGACCGTACGCGGGCTGCTCGCCCACCAGTCCGCGCCGTTCGTCGTCCCGCTCGGGGTGGGCGCCCACCTGGACCGCTGGGGCGTGCCGGCGGAGCGGATCGTCGAGCTGGACTGGTCGGAGAGCCATCGGGTGGGCGGCGTGACCGTCACCGCCACCGCCGCCCAGCACTTCTCCGGCCGCGGGCTGCGCCGCGACGGCACCCTGTGGAGCTCCTGGGTGGTGGCCGGGGCACACCGGAAGGTCTTCTACACCGGCGACTCCGGCTACTTCGACGGCTACGCCGAGATCGGCGCCGCGCACGGCCCGTTCGACGTCACGCTCATGCAGATCGGGGCGTACGACCGGGCCTGGCCAAGCATCCACATGTTCCCGGAGGAGGCGGTCGCCGCCCACCTCGACCTGCGCGGCGATCTGTTCATCCCGGTGCACTGGGCCACCTTCAACCTGGCCCTGCACGACTGGTCCGAGCCGGTGGACCGGCTATGGGCTGAGGCGAAGGCCCGGGACGTCCGGCTGGCGGTGCCGCGCCCCGGGGAGCGGGTCGTGGTGGACGATCCGCCGCCCGTGGACGGCTGGTGGCAGGCGGTGGCCTGACACGCGTACCCGAAAAAGCTGGACAAGGCCTCTTGCGGCCGATATTTGGCTAGGCTTCCCGCTCATGTGGGATGGGACATTGAGGTCACAGCATACGAATTCCCTACATGAACCCCGCTGGGGCCTGCGGCAAGGAAGATCGGCTCGCCGGGCCCTGAGCCTGGCGGTGAAGCGGGCCATCGACGTTTGCGTCGCGCTGCTCGCGCTGCTCGTCGCGGCCCCGGTGCTCACCGCGGTCGCGCTGGCCGTGTTGCTGACGATGGGCCGGCCGGTACTGTTCCGGCAGGCCCGGGTGGGGCGGCACGGCCGCATTTTCATGATCCTGAAGTTCAGGTCCATGACGGCTGGCTCAGCCGGCGGCGCCGACGACGCGGCCCGACTCACCCCGCTTGGGCGCTGGCTGCGCAACACCAGCCTGGACGAATTGCCCAGCTTCTGGAACATCGTCCGGGGAGAGATGAGCCTGGTCGGACCGCGCCCGCTGCCCACCAGCTACCGCTTCCGCTACACGCAGGAGCAGTTCCGCCGGCACGAGGTTCACCCGGGGCTCACCGGCCTCGCGCAGGTCAACGGGCGCAACGAACTGAGCTGGGAGAAAAAGTTCGGCTACGACGTCTGGTACGTCGACCACCGCAGCACCCTGCTCGACCTGCGCATCATCGCCCGGACCGCGGCGACGGTGCTGCGCCGGGAAGGGATCAGTGCGCCGGGCAGCGCCACCGCGCACGAGTTCCTGGGCGCCTCCGCCGGTCAAGGGAGGGTGCCGGTCGGCGCGGCGGCCGGCAGGGGGACGAGCGAAAGGTGAGCCTCGACCTTGTCATCGTCGGCTGCGGCGGGCACGGGCGGGAGATCGCCCAACTGGTCGGCGCGGTCAACGCGGCCGCCGCTTGGCCGCCGTGGCGGTTCCTCGGCTTCGTCGACGACCATCCCTCCGAGCAGAACCGCAAGCGGGTGGAAGCGGGCGGCATGACGTACCTCGGGCCGCTGTCCGCCCTGGCCGGCCTGCGACCACAGGCCCACCTGGTCCTCGGCCTGGGCGATCCCCGGGTCCGGCGGGCGGTCGGGCGACGCGTCGACGCCCTCGGACTCCCCGCCGCGAGCCTGGTGCACCCGGCCGCCACCGTAGGGGGCGACATGGTCGCCGGTGAGGGCCTGGTCGTCTTCGCCGGGGCTCGGATCACCACGAACGTGACCGCCGGCCGGCACCTCCACGTCAACCAGAACGCCACCCTCGCGCACGACTGCGTCGTCGGTGACTTCGTGTCGCTGCACCCCCTCGCCGCCGTCTCCGGCGACGTGCAGCTCGGGACGGGGGCGCTGGTGGGAGCGGGCGCGGTGGTGCTGCCCGGGCTGCGGGTCGGGGCCGGGGCCACCGTGGGTGCGGGCGCTTGCGTCGTACGGGACGTGCCGCCCGACTCGGTCGTGAAGGGCGTCCCGGCCCGCTGACCCGGCCTGCTGCGGCCCGCCCGGATCAGAGCGTGCCGACGCCCGACCGGATCAGAGCACGAAGGCGTCGGTCCAGAGCGCGCCGGAGCGGCCCGACAGGGCGTCCAGCATCGCCACCGCCTGCCCGTCGGTGAGCTGGGCGACGAAATCCACGATCGCCCGACCCCGGGCCCGGCCGATCCGGTCCGGCGTACGCGGATGCAGCTCCGCCTCAGCCAGCTCGACCAGATCGTGCAGGCGGCGGGGCAGGCGGGACTCCTCCTCCGGGTCGAGCAGCCACTCCCAGAGCGCCTCCACCAGGGTGCCGAGCAGCCGCGCCTGGCCCCGCTGGTGCAGCGCCAGGTCGGGGCGGGCCAGCACGAACCGGTGGTGGACGAACTTGAGCACCTGCACCTCGTGCCACTGCGCCTTGGCCAGCAGCACGTGCCCGGAGCGAAAGCCTGGCTCCGGGGCGACCGTGATCGCCTCGACGAACCGGGTGGACCAGCGGGCGGAGAAGCGGGCCACGTACTGCTCGGCCTCGATCGAGCCGTCGAAGGGCAGCGCCAGCAGCCCCTCCACCAGTTCCTCGCGGACGTGTTCGACGGCGGCGGCGAACGCCTCGTCGTCGGCGATCCAGGCGTCCTTGCGCTGCAACTGGCGGCGCAGCCGTTCGATGGCGGCGCCGGGCCGGCGACCGGCGGCGGCCAGCGCGGGCTCGGTGATCGCGCGAAAGTGCCCGCACTCGCGCTGCCAGGCCATCAGCTCGGCGGCCACCGCGCCCTGCTGGAGCACCCCGACCCGATAGAAGTCCTCCACGTCGTGGATGGCGTACGCGATGTCGTCGGCGGTGTCCATGATGGACGCCTCCGGGGTCTGCTGCCAGTCCGGTATCCGCCCGGCGAACGGCTCCCGGGCCTGCCGCAGGTCGTCCACCTCGGTCCGGTACGCGCCGAACTTCGCCGACCCGCTCTCCGGGTCGTCGAGCGGGACGGCCGCGCCGCGCGGCGCCGGGTCGAGGTGCCGTGGGTGCGGGTCCGGGTGGTCCAGCCGGGTCCACGGGTACTTCAGCATGGCCGCCCGGGCCGCGGCGGTCAGGTCCAGCCCGGTGGTCGCCGCGCCGCGGATCTCGGTGCTGGTGACGATCCGGTACGACTGAGCGTTGCCCTCGAAGCCGTCCGGCAGCCCGAGCCGCTGACGCGCGAGCCGGTCGAGGACCCGCTCCCCCAGGTGCCCGAAGGGCGGATGGCCGAGGTCATGGGCCAGCGCCGCCGCCTCCACCACGTCCGGGTCGCAGCCACCCAGCTTCTCCAGCAGATCCCGGTGGGCCGGGTCGGCGGTCAGCCGCTCGGCGATCGCCCGCGCCACCTGGGCGACCTTGAGGCTGTGGGTGAGCCGGTTGTGCACCAGCAGCCCGGACCCGCCCGGGCTGATCACCTGGGTCACCCCGGCCAGCCGGGCGAAGAACGGCGACGCGACGATCCGGTCCCGGTCGGCCCGGAACGGGCTGGCGGCCAGGTCGCCGAGCGCCCGGGCGCTGCCACCGAAGAGCCGGCGGGCCCGCGGATCCGCAGATCGTTCCATGATCGCCCACGGTAGCGCAGCGGACGGCGGGTGCGCCCACATCGCGTCGTAGGGGGGCGGCACAATGCAGGGCGGAACCCACCCGAGAAGGCGGATCAGATCGTGACCCAGTCTGTTCATCAGCGGATCGCCGACGAGCTCAGCGTCGCCGAACGTCAGGTGCGGGCGGCCGTGGAGCTGCTCGACGGCGGCGCCACCGTGCCGTTCATCGCCCGTTACCGCAAGGAGGCCACCGGCTCCCTCGACGACGCGCAACTGCGCACCCTGGAGGAGCGGCTGCGCTACCTGCGCGAGCTGGACGAGCGGCGCGCCGCGATCCTGGAGTCGATCCGGTCCCAGGGCAAGCTCGACGAGGCCCTCGAGGCGCAGATCATGGCCGCCGACTCGAAGTCCCGGCTGGAGGACATCTACCTGCCGTACAAGCCGAAGCGGCGGACCAAGGCGCAGATCGCCCGCGAGGCCGGGCTGGAGCCCCTGGCCGACACCCTGCTCGGCGACCCGACGCGGGACCCGCGCGAGACGGCCGCCGGCTTCGTCGACGCGGACAAGGGCGTGGCGGACACGGCCGCCGCCCTCGACGGCGCCCGGGCCATCCTCATCGAACGCTTCGCCGAAGACGCCGACCTGATCGGCACGCTCCGGGAGCAGATGTGGTCGCGGGGCCGGCTGGTCTCCCGGGTACGCGACGGCCAGGAGGCCGCCGGCGCCAAGTTCGCCGACTACTTCGACTTCGCCGAGCCGTACCCGAAGCTCCCCTCGCACCGGATCCTCGCCATGTTCCGGGGCGAGAAGGAGGGCATCCTCGACCTGACCATGGATCCGGAGGCCGAGGGCGACTCCGACGCCGTGGTCACCGGCCCGACCCGGTACGAGGCGGCCATCGCCGGCCGGTTCGGCGTCAGCGACCAGGGGCGCCCGGCCGACCGGTGGCTGACCGACACGGTGCGCTGGGCCTGGCGTACCCGGATCCTCATCCACCTCGGCGCCGACCTGCGGATGCGGCTCTGGCAGGCGGCCGAGGAGGAGGCCGTCCGGGTCTTCGCCACCAACCTGCGCGACCTGCTGCTCGCCGCGCCCGCCGGCACCCGGGCGACCATGGGCCTGGACCCGGGTCTGCGCACCGGCGTGAAGGTGGCCGTGGTGGACGCCACCGGCAAGGTGGTCGCCACCGACACGATCTACCCGCACGAGCCGCGCCGGCAGTGGGACGCGTCCCTGCACACGCTGGCGACGCTGGCCGCGGCGCACGGCGTCGAGCTGATCGCGATCGGCAACGGCACCGCCAGCCGGGAGACCGACAAGCTCGCCGGCGACCTGATCAAGCGGCACCCGGAGCTGAAGCTGACCAAGGTGGTGGTCTCCGAGGCCGGCGCGTCGGTCTACTCCGCCTCCGCGTACGCCTCACAGGAGCTGCCCGGGCTGGACGTGTCGCTGCGCGGCGCGGTCTCCATCGCCCGCCGCCTCCAGGACCCGCTCGCCGAGCTGGTGAAGATCGACCCGCGTTCGATCGGCGTCGGGCAGTACCAGCACGACCTGTCCGAGGTGAAGCTGTCCCGCTCGCTGGACGCCGTGGTCGAGGACTGCGTCAACGGGGTCGGCGTCGACGTCAACACCGCCTCCGCTCCCCTGCTGACCCGGGTCTCCGGCATCGGCGCCGGGCTGGCGGAGAACATCGTCCTGCACCGGGACGCCAACGGGCCGTTCCGCACCCGGGCTGACCTGCGCAAGGTGCCTCGGCTGGGCCCGAAGGCGTTCGAACAGTGCGCCGGCTTCCTGCGCATTCCCGGCGGCGACGACCCGCTCGACTCCTCCAGCGTGCACCCCGAGGCGTACCCGGTGGTGCGGCGGATCCTCGCCTCCACCGGGCAGGACCTCCGCGCGCTGATCGGGAAGTCGACCATCCTGCGTGGGCTGCGGGCCACCGACTTCGTCGACGAGAAATTCGGCCTGCCCACCGTCACCGACATCCTGGCCGAGCTGGAGAAGCCCGGCCGTGACCCGCGCCCCGAGTTCCGGACCGCGACGTTCGTGGAGGGCGTGGAGAAGATCAGCGACCTGACCCCGGGCATGGTGCTGGAGGGCGTGGTCACCAACGTGGCCGCGTTCGGGGCGTTCGTCGACGTCGGGGTGCACCAGGACGGCCTGGTGCACGTGTCGGCCATGTCGCACACCTTCGTCAAGGACCCGCGCGACGTGGTGAAGTCCGGCGACGTGGTCCGGGTCAAGGTGCTCGACGTCGACGTGCCCCGCAAGCGCATCTCGCTGACGCTGCGCCTGGACGACGAGACGCCGGCCGGCGGCGGACGCCAGGCCGGCGGCCGACGGGACCAGGGCGGTCAGCGCGGCGGCGGTCAGCCCGGGGGGCAGGGCGGCGGCCAGCGCGGTGACCGGGGTGGCTCGCGTGGTGGCCCGCAGCAGCGACAGGGACGCGGGGGCGGGGCCCCGGCGCCGGTCAACGACGCCATGGCGGAGGCGCTGCGCCGCGCCGGCCTGGCCTGACGCCAGGTCGCCGACCTGCCCGGTGTAGTCACGGCGCTGTCGAGCCGAGTCCACGGACGACTCAGCTCGACAGCGCCGCGCGGAGTGGACCGCCGGGGACAGCCACGCGGGCGGCCGGCGGCGACGCGCGTACCCTCGCGGTCGTGGGTAGGGAAGACCGTTCGGAGTGGCGGGAGCGGCAACGCCGCGCGGTGCGGGCGCACGCCGCGGCCGACGCCCGGAAACGCTCCGCGGAACAGGCGGAGGCTGCGGAGCTGGTGGCTCGGTTCGCCGCCGAGGCGCTGCGGCGTGGGCTGCGTACCGACCGACTGACCGCGACCGGCTACGACGGCCGCGGCCGCTACCGCACCCGGATCGCCGGCTGGTACGTGGACCAGGCGCGCAGCCGGGCGGTGGACACCGACGGGCGTTTCTACCTGCTCACCGTGCCGCCGAGTCTGCGGGCGCGGCTGCTCGGGGCCGACCCCCTGCCCAGCGCTCCGCCGCTGGTCGTGGGGTACGGCGGTCGGGACGGCGAGTCGATGCCCCTGGCGCGGCTGCTCAGCCAGCGGCTCGAGGCGGGCGACGACTGGCGCTGACCAGCGCCGGGCGCGGGCCAGTCGCGACAGCGGCGGTGGTCACCCGGTCAGAGGCGCTCGACCATGGGGCCGGCGCACCGGTTACGGGTGTCGAAGACGTACCTTGCGTGTCTGGTCACCAGCTCGTAGTCGAACACGTCGTGATCGGTGACCACGACCACCGCGTCCGCCGCCCGCAGTTCACGCTCGCTCAGCGGTACGACGAGCACCCCGGCCGGAATCTGGTGCGCCTCGGCGTACGGCTCGACCGCCCGCACATCGGCACCGAGCTCGCACAGCCGACGCGCCACGTCGACGGCGGGTGAGTCCCGCATATCACCGGTGTTCTTCTTGTACGCCAGCCCGAGCAGCAGCAGCCGCGAGCCGTTGACCGCGTGCCCGGCGCGGTTGAGCCCGGCCATCACCCGCCGGGTTACGTGCTCGGGCATCTCGTGGTTGATGTCGTTGGCGAGTTCGATGAAGCGGAACTGCCGGCCGAGGCGGCGCTTGACCTGCCAGGAGAGGTAGCAGGGATCGATCGGGAGGCAGTGCCCACCGACACCGGGGCCCGGCCGGAACGGCATGAACCCGAACGGCTTCGTCTCCGCCGCTCGGATGGCCTGCCAAACATCGATGCCCAGCTCGTGTGAAAGCATCGCCAACTCGTTGATCAGGGCTATGTTCACCTGCCGGAAAGTGTTCTCGATGAGCTTTGTCAGCTCGGCCACTCGGGTCGAGTCCACGACGACCGTCCGGTCGACGATGCGCCGGTAGAACTCGTCGACCCGGGCGCGCGATGCCGCGTCCACGCCGGAGACCACCTTCGGGGTGTTCTCCAGCCGCCAGGCGGGATTGCCCGGGTCGATGCGTTCGGGGCTGTAGCCGAGGTGGAAGTCGCCGGGACTGCGGAGGCCGCTCGCCGACTCCAGCAACGGACGCAGCAGTTCCTCCGTGGTGCCCGGGTACGTCGTCGACTCCAACACCACCGTGCAGCCCGGCCGCAGGTACGGCCCGATGCCCACACCGGCGCGTTCGACGTAGCTCAGGTCTGGGGCGCCGTCCCGAAGCGGTGTCGGCACCGTGATCACACAGATGTCGAACCCCTCGGCGACGCGGTACTCCCCGGTCGGCCGGTACCGGCCGCTGCCGAGCGCTCGGCCGAGCCGGTCCGCGGGGATGTCCTCCACGAACGACTCACCTGCGGCGAGCCGCTTCACCCGGTCGGTGTCGGTGTCCAGGCCCACGACTTCCATGCCCGCCTCGACGGCGCGCATCGCCAGCGGCAGGCCGACGTACCCCTGGCCGATGACGACAACCTTCTCACTGCTCAACAAGGGCTCCCGGGTCGGCGATGCAAAGGATCAACGCTGAGGAAATTATAAGGGGCTTTAGTGCCTGTCAGGCGATTTGACCTGTTATTGCGGCACCCAGCGGTGGCATCTCAGCTGGCCACCCTCCTGCTTCAACGGACGAGACGGCCGAAGGCGACGACGCTCCCGGGCCGGGGAAGTCGAGCGAACCCTCCGGAGCTCCGCCTCGTTGATCCGCAGCGAAGCCAGAACCAAACACTGGTCCGCCGCAAAGATGAAACGGCGCTCTCATTCCGGGTGGGACGATGACGCAGACACTGAGCCGGCCGAAGGCGGCCCCACCGCCAACAGCGTCCTTCCGGGGCGACATCGAAGGGCTCCGCGCCGTCGCGGTCATTCTGGTGCTGCTCGGCCACGCCGGAAGCCGGTTCGTTCCCGGCGGCTTCGTCGGCGTGGACGTCTTCTTCGTGATCTCCGGCTTCCTGATCACCGGCCTGCTCGTCAGCGAGCTCGATCGCACCGGGCGAATCTCGCTGGTCGGCTTCTACGCGCGACGCGCGAAGCGGCTACTGCCCGCCGCCGGCTTGGTGCTCCTGGCGACCTTGTTGCTCACGTACCTGTTCCTGCCGAAAGTCCGCTTTGCCAACACCGCCTGGGATGTGGTGACCAGCGCCCTGTACGTGATGAACTGGCGGCTCGCCGAGCAGTCCGTGGACTACATGTTCGTCGACCAGGCGCCGAGCGTCCTGCAACACTACTGGTCACTCAGCGTCGAGGAGCAGTTCTACCTGATCTGGCCGCTGCTGCTCGGACTGGCCGTGCTCGGCGGCCGGCGACGGGTGCGCCGTGACGTGCTGATGGCCGGCTTCGCCGTGGTGGCCCTGCCGTCCTTCGCCTGGTCGATCCACCTGACGTCGGCCGACCCCGCGCCGGCGTACTTCGTGACCACGACCCGGCTCTGGGAACTCGCGCTCGGCGGCGCGGTGGCCATCGCCGGCGGCCTGGTGCACCGAACCCCACGCATGCTAGCCGTCCTGCTTGCCTGGTCCGGCCTCGCCGCCGTGGTCGCCTCGGCGTTCCTGCTGAGCTCAGCGTCGGCCTTTCCCGGGTACGTCGCGCTGCTGCCCACCGGCGGCACGGCGGCGATCATCGCGTTCGCGGGCGTGGCCCGTCGCGCCGGTCCGGCGGGGTTGCTCGGCCTGCCGCCGATGCGCACGGTCGGCGCGCTGTCGTATTCGCTCTACCTGTGGCACTGGCCGCTGCTGGTCGTCGCCGACTATCGGTTCGGCGAGTTGAGTGCGTCCGCGCGCCTGGCGGTGGTCGCGGCCTCGGCCGTGCCGGCGATCCTCACCTACCGCTTCGTGGAGAACCCCATCCGCCGGTCACAGACACTGCAGTGGGAGCCGGCACAGGCGCTGCGGGTCGGGGCCCTCTGCACGGGCACGGCGGTGATCGCCGGTCTCCTCTTCCAACTCACCGTCTGGCCGGCAGCCCAACCGCCCCCGCCGGCCTCGGCGCTGCCGCCCGTGATCGGGGCCGGCGCACCGGCGAGCAGCACCCCGCTCGGGCCACTCGGGGCCGCGGTCCTGCGCGCGTCGCCCCGCGACGATCCCGCCGGCAGGCCCGTCGACCGGGTCGCCTCCATCACCCCGGACCCGCTGGTCGCGGCGAAGGACCAACCGATTACTGCCCTGACCGGTTGTCACGTCCAGCAGAACAGCAGTGAGCCGCTGAACTGTGTGTACGGCGTCGCGGATGCCGCCTACACCGTCGTGCTCGCCGGCGACTCCCATGCCGCGCAGTGGCTGCCCGCGCTGCAGGAAGTCGCGTCCAAGCGGAAGTGGCGGGTGGTGACACATACCAAGTCCTCGTGCCCATTCCTGACGATGGAGGTGGCGTTGGCCGGACGGCCGTACCGCACCTGCACCGAGTGGAACCGGCGCGTCCACGCCCAGCTACGGGCGAATCCGCCCGACCTGTTGTTGGTCAGCAACTCCCTCTACCTCGCCGTACGCGACGGCAAGCCGGTGACGGAGAGGGTCAACGAGACGCTGGGGGACGGCCTCCGCGAGACCTGGCGGGAAATGACCAAGGTCGGGATTCCGGTGGTGGTGCTCCGCGACACGCCATACCACCGTCGCGACCTGGTCGAGTGCGTCTCCGCCAACCCGGGCCGGCTCACCCGCTGCGCCTCGTCCCGCGACGAGGTGCTGGCGGCCGGCGGCGGCGTCGCCCAGGAGCGGGCGGCAAAGGGACAGCCGGGCGTACACCTCGTCGACCTCAACGACGCGATCTGCCCCACCGACCGCTGCGCGGCGGTCATCGGCGGCGTCCTGGTCTACCGGGACAACAACCACCTCACCGCCACCTACGCTCGCACGCTGGCCCCGCGGCTCGACAGCGCGCTCGCTGCCGTGCGCACCCGCGGCAGTTGACGGACGGATGTCCAGGACTGATCAACACCAAATGATTTTGTCCGAGCCGGAGGTAGGAAAGTGCTGGTTCCTGACGTGATGACAATCGAGGGCCCGCGGCGGTCGGTCCAATCCGATTGCGCCAAGCGGGTGATAGACGTCGTCGCGGCAGCCGTCTTGCTAGCGCTGCTCGCGCCGGTGATCGCCACGGTGGCGCTGCTGGTCGCCGTCGGGCTGGGCCGCCCCGTGCTGTTCCGCCAATGCCGCATCGGTCGCCACGGCGCGCCGTTCGAGCTGGTCAAGTTCCGCACGATGCGCCCGCCCGACCCCCGCCATGGCCTGGTCGACGACGCCGATCGGCTCACGCCACTCGCAAACTGGCTGCGCTCCACCAGTCTCGACGAGCTTCCTACGCTCTGGAACGTGCTGCGGGGCGACATGAGCCTGGTCGGCCCCCGCCCGCTGCTGCCGGCGTACCTGCCGCGCTACTCGCCCCGCCAGGCTCGCCGCCACGAGGTGCGTCCGGGCGTCACCGGCCTGGCCCAGGTACGCGGCCGCAACGGGCTGAGCTGGGAGACGAAGTTCGACCTCGACGTAGCGTACGTCGACACCCGTTGTCTCAAACTGGACCTGTCGATCCTCGCCGGGACGGTCCGCACCGTGCTGCGCCGGGAGGGGATCTCGGCGGCCGGCGTGGCCACCGCACCCGAGTTCCTCGGCAGCCCGGTCGGCGCCACGGCATCGCCGGACACCGTCCTGCCCGGGCACCGCACTGTGGTGACGCCACAGCAGGGCGGGCTCCGATGACGGACACCGTACATCTCTCCCCGCCCGACGTCGGGCCGCTGGAGGAGTCGTACCTCGTCGCGGCCCTGCGCTCCGGCTGGATCGCGCCCGTCGGCCCCGACCTGGAGGCCTTCGAGAATGAAATCGCCGCGCGGGTCGGCACCCGCGGCGCGGTGGCGGTCAACTCGGGCACGGCGGCGCTCCACCTGGCTTTGCTCGGGGTCGGCGTCAAGCCTGGTGACGCCGTTGTCGTCCCCACGCTGACTTTCGTGGCCACCGCGAACGCGGTCCGCTACACCGGCGCCCGGCCGGTCTTCGTCGACTGCGACGCGCGCACCGGCAACGTCGATGTGCCGCTCCTGACGGAACTGCTGCACCGGCTGCGCGCCAGCGGCGAGCGGGTCGGCGCGGTCGTGCCGGTCGACATGTTCGGCAGTTGCGTCGACTACACGGCGCTGCTACCGGCCTGCCGGGACGCGGGTGTGCCGGTGGTCGAGGACTCGGCGGAGGCGCTCGGGGCGGCACACCACGGCCGGGCGGCCGGCTCGTTCGGCCGCGTCGGTGCCCTGTCGTTCAACGGCAACAAGATCATGACCACGTCGGGCGGCGGCATGCTCGTCTCCGACGACCTGCCGCTGCTGGCCCGCGCCCGCCACCTCGCCACCCAGGCCCGGGAGCCGGCAGTGCACTACGAACACCGGGAGACCGGCTACAACTACCGCCTCAGCAACCTGCTGGCCGCACTCGGCCGGGCCCAACTGGTACGGCTCGACGAGATGATCGGCCGACGCCGGCAGCTTCGGGACCGGTACGCGAAGCTTCTCGCCCCGGTTCCCGGAGTGGACCTGGTGGGCGCCGAGGATGTCGAATCCAACTGCTGGCTGACCGTCATCCGGGTGCGGCCGGACCGCTGTGGTTGGCGGGCCGCCGACCTGGCCGCCCACCTCGCCGCCCACGACATCGAGACGCGACCGGTGTGGAAGCCGATGCACCGGCAACCCGCGTTCGCCGACGCCGAGAGCCTGCTCACCGGGGCGGCGGACGACCTGTTCGCCGAGGGACTCACCCTGCCCAGCGGCAGCGCCCTCACCGAGCGGCAGATCGTCGCCGTGCTCGGCGCGATCGACGAGTTTCTGGCCGCCCGGGCCGGCACGACGTCCGCGTGACGCCGTTGGTCGTGGCGGGGCGGGTCAGCGGCGGATGCCCGCCCAGTCGTGGTGCCGGCGGACCGTGGACAGGATGAAGTCGACCACCCGGCGGGAGGTGTCCCGAACCTGGTAGTCGACCGGGCAGGGGACACCGTCGGCCTGGACCTGGTCAACGGTCAGCCGGACCGCCTCCACCACACCCTCCGGGTCGAGGCCGGTCATGATGATGCCGCCGACGTCCAACGCCTCCGGCCGTTCGATCGACTCGCGCAGCGTCACCGAGGCGAAGTTGAGGATCGCCGCCTCCTCACTGATCGTGCCGCTGTCCGACAGCGTGCAGTACGCCTTCGTCTGCAGATGCACATAGTCGAGCAGACCGAATGGCTCGTGGAAGGCGATCCCCTCCAGCGCCGTCGCGTCCGGCGCCAGCGATTCCAGCCGCTTGCGGGTCCGCGGATGGGTGGACACCAGGACCGGGAACTGCCAGCGGTCGCGGACCGCGCGCAGGCATTCCAGTAACCGGGCCAGCCGGTCCGGACGGTCGACGTTCTCCTCCCGGTGCGCACTGACCAGGAAGTACCGGCCCGGCGTCAACTCCAGATCACGGAGGATCGTCGAGGCGGCGATCTCCGTTCGGTAGTGCTCGAGCACCTCCCGCATGGGCGAGCCGGTGTGCAGGATCCGGCGCGGGTGCAGACCCTCGGCCAGCAGGTTCCGCCGGGCGTGCTCGGTGTAGACGAGGTTGAAGTCGGCGACGTGGTCCACCAGACGCCGATTGGTCTCTTCCGGGACGTTGAGGTCGAAACAGCGGTTGCCCGCCTCCATGTGGTAGACGGGCACCCGCATCCGCCGCGCCATCAGCGCGGCGATGCAGCTGTTGGTGTCGCCGAGCACCAGCAGCGCGTCCGGCCGCAGCTCGGCGATGACGTCCTCCACGCCGGTCAGCACGCCACCCAGCACCCGGCCGAGTGAGGACGTGTCCACGCGCAGGAACCGATCGGGTTCACGGATGCACAGCTCCTTGAAGAAGACCTCGGACAGCGAGCTGTCCCAGTTCTGGCCGGTGTGGACCAGGACGTGGTCCACCGCGTCGTCGAGCCTCGCGATCACCCGGGAGAGCCGAATGATCTCCGGTCGGGTACCCACCACTGTCATCACACGAGTCATGGCCGTCCTTTCCGTGCTGCCGCCTTCGTCAGGATGTCCTCGAACTGGTCTACGCCGACCCGTACGCACATCCGCTCCTGGTACGCCCGGCGGGCCCGCTCTCCCATGGCGGCGCGGTCGGCCGCGGGCGTCTCGGCCGCCTGCCGGAATCGCTCCGCGAGCGCCGCCCAGTTCCCCGGTCGGCACACCAGGCCGGCACCGGTCGAGGCGACCAGGGCGGCGGCGTCCCCCGCCAGCGCGGCGATCACCGGAGCGCCGCACGCGAGCGCCGCCTGCAGCTTCGAGGGGACGGTGCCGCGCAGCGCAGGCAGATCCCGCAAGCAGACCAACTGCCAGTCGGCCGCCGCGTACAGGTCGGCCATCTCCCCCGGCGCGCGGCGCCCGACGAACCGGACGTTGTCGACGTCCAGCTCGGCGGCGAGCCGGCGGGCCTCGTCCTCGTAGGCTCCCGACCCGACCAGGACCAGGTCCATCCGGTCCCGAACGGCGGCCGCCGCGCGGATCGCCGTGTCCACGCCCTGAAGCAGACCGAGGTTGCCGGTGAACATCACCGTGCACCGGTCCCGCCGGCCGAGCGTCACCCGGGCCGCGTCGGTTGCTGGCACGGGCCGGAACAGGGTGTCGTCGGTCCAGTTCCACACCACCCGCACCCGGGCCGGATCGGCACCCCGCTCCACCACGAGGTCCGCCATCCCGGGTGAGATCACGACGACGGCGGAGGCCAGCTGGTACGTCGTCCGCATGAGGGCGCGCAGGCCACCGGCCAGGACCCGGCCGGCGAGGCCGGTCGGGGACATCCCCGACTGCAGCACGGATTCCGGCCACATGTCCTGCACGTGCAGGACGATCGGCGTTCGGCGGGCGGCTCGGACGAGCGCGGCCGCGGCGATCGCGGTAGGCGGCGGGTGGTAAACGTACATGACGTCGACCCCGCCCAGCCACCTCGGCCCGGCGAGCGCGCTGCTGACGCCGAACGACAGGTGACTGGCCGCCCGGCGCAGCGCCGACGTGTCGTGGCTCGGGTAGGCGGGAACCCGCCGCACCGCGACGGGTCCGTGCGTCTCGACATGCCGCCAGCGTTGCCGCCAGCCCGGGTAGACCCGCCCATGCGGATAGCTCGGGTAGGTGGTGAGCACCCGCACGTCGTGGCCGCGGGCGGCCAGTTGCTGTGCCAGGTTGCCCGGGATGAACACGCCCTCGGGCGGATACCACTGGCTGACCAGGCCGACCCTCACGCAACGACCGCCGCGGGCTTCGGAATCGTCGCCTCCACCGGTTCCGACCAGGTGTCCGGGCACGCCGGGTCGAACAGGTCGTTGGTCCAGAAGAGGGTGAGCAGTTCGCCGTCGCCGGTGTTGACCAGCTTGTGTGCCCACATGGTGGGCATGTCCACGACCACCGGTTCAGCGCCGGAGACCGGGAAGCGCACCACGTCGGTGTCGCCGACCCGGCGCAGGCTGATCTCTGCGGTGCCGCGCAGCACCACGAACCGCTCCACCTTTGCCAGGTGGAAGTGTTCGCCCCGGGTCACGCCCGGGTGGCTGGTGGAGCTGAAGGTCTGGCCGGTGCCGCCGTGCACCTTCACCGTCTCCACCAGCTCGCCGCGGGCGTCGGCCCGCCGAGGCAGGGCAAACGGGTAGTGCGTCGGAAAGCAGTGCGATCGGTAGGTGTTGAACAAGCGCACGGCGTGCCGGTCGGTCAGGGCCGGGATGTCGCCGTGGCGGTAGGTGGCGGCCACCGTGGCCAGCCGGTCGGCGAGCTCACGGACCCCCACCCGCAGCGCCGGCATCGCCGGATCCCAGCACCCGCCCTCTGGCACGCCGGCGAGCCGGGCCGCGGCGTCGGTCACGTGCACCAGGGCGAGCTCACGATCGGCGTGGACCTCCGGCTGTCCACCCTCGGCGAGCACCCGGCAGAAGGTCGCCACCGCGGAGTTGTAGTAGGGGCGGCCGTGCTCGCCGTAGAGGTTGGGCAGGAGCACGTCCTCCAGCGGCAGGCGGGTGTCGGCGAGGATCCGCGCGGCACCCGCCTTTGCGTCGCCGTACGGCGTGCCGTTGCCGGCCTGCACCGAGTTCGCGTACACGACGCGAGCCGGCGGAGCCGCAGCGGCGCGCAGGCCCGCGGCGAGCTGCGTGGCGACGCGGAGGTTGCCCGCCGCAACCTGCGCCGGGTCGCCGCGGTTGACGCCGGCCAGATGCAGCACGCGGTCGACGCCGGAGACCTTGGTGCCGACCACTCGCGGGTCGGCCAGGTCGGCGCGCGTGATGATAGTCGGCTCCGGCCAGCCGAGCGCACGCAGCAGCACCCGCACGTGCCAGCCGAGGAAACCCTCGGCGCCGGTCAGCGCGAGTCTCAGCACGCCAGCACCGGATCCCGTAGGGCCAGCTCCGCGCGGACCTCCGGCAACTGCCGCAGCAGTCCCACAATCTCCGGTACGCCCAGCCGCGGCGCGTTGGACGAGTTGAAGTCCTCGATGGGCCCGTTGTTGAGTTCGCCCTCAGAGACGTAGAGCGAGTAGTTAAGGTCGCGGGCGTCCAGCGGCACCCGGAGGAATTCGCCGAAGTCCTCCGCCTGTGTCAGCTCCTCGCGGCTGGCCAGCGTCTCATCGCGTTTCTCGCCGTGCCGGACGCCGATGACGTCCAGCTTCGGCGGTACGTCGAAAAGCTGGCAGACCGCTTCGGCCAGGTCACCGATCGTGCAGGCGGCCGCCTTGCGGATGAAGATGTCGCCCGGTCGGGCGTGCTGGAAGGCGTGCTCCACCAGCTCCACCGACTCGTCGAGCGACATCAGGAAGCGGGTCATGGTCGGGTCGGTCACGGTCGGCGCCCGTCCGGCCTTGATCTGCTCGATGAACAGCGGGATCACGGAGCCGCGGGAGTACATGACGTTGCCGTACCGGACGCAGGAGATGGTGGTGGCGCTGTGCGGGTTACTGCGGGCGTGCGCTTGGGCGACCTTCTCCATCAGTGCCTTGCTCATGCCCATCGCGTTGACCGGGTAGACGGCCTTGTCCGTGCTCAGCACCACCACCGAGCCGACGCCGTTCCGCTCGGCCGCCTCGACGACGTTCGCGCTGCCGAGAATGTTCGTTCGCACCGCCTCAAGCGGGAAGAACTCGCACGACGGCACCTGCTTGAGGGCCGCCGCGTGGAAGATGTAGTCGATGCCGCGGCTGGCCCGCAGCACCGAGTCGTAGTCACGCACGTCCCCGACGTGGTAGCGGACCCGCTCGTCACCGAGGAGTCGGCGCAGGTCGTCCTGCTTGGCCTCGTCCCGGCTGAACACCCGGATCTCAGCGACGTCCCGGTCGAGAAGTCGACGGATCATGGTCCGGCCGAACGAGCCCGTCCCGCCGGTGATCAGGACCCGCCGTCCAGTGGTCAAGAAAGTCACTGCCGCTCCGTTCGTTGCTGTGGCTCACGCCGAGCCGGCCGCTATCGGCGGTGTCGATCGCCTGTCGGCGGTGTCGATCGCCGCACTCGGCCCAACGAACGAAGAGGGACTTTGAAACGTCATCAAAGGGACTAATATTGACATAACTGGCGGTGACTCAGCCACCAGCGCCCCGGGCATCGGCGGCCAGCGCCGGTACCCGCACACCCGGGCGGGGCCGATCGCCGCCACTTCGCCGCTGCCGCCGCACCAGGAGCAACGCGTACGCGGCAAGCAGCACGGTCAGCGCGAGCTGGGCCGCCCCGTAGGCCCACGCGGCACCCCGCGCGCCGATCGGCCCGGCGGTCAGGCAGACCCCGACGAGTTGCAGCGTCACCGTGCCGACCGTGCAGTTCCCCACCATCTTCTCGTGCCCCCGGGACTGCAGGAACGTCGCGAGCGGTTGGTTCACCACCACCACCGCGGCCCCGATCGCGAGCACCATCAACACGCCGGCGGACTGCCGGTAGGTGTCGCCGAGCACCAGGGAGACCGCGGTGGGCGCGAGCGCGACAAGGGCTCCGCAGGTGACGACGGCTCCGCAGAGCAACCAGAGAGACCTACGCACCGCGTGCAACGCGGCCCGGGAGGAGGACGCCTGCGCGATGGCCGGCGCCGCGGCGGAGGAGTATGCCTGCGCGAAGAACTGCACGGGCTGGGTCCACCGGGACACCGCGCTGTAGATGCCCGCCTGCGTGCTCCCGCCAGTCGCGGCGAGCAGTGTGACGTCCAGCGAGGTGGCACTGACCGCCAGCGAGAACCTGCCGTACCCTGCGGTCGCCCGCCACGGTTCGGTCAGGCCGGTGGGCACCCAGCGAGGTCGGGGCGGGTCGCCGAGCAGCACCCCAGCCGTGACGGCGGCGAGCGCGCCGACGGCGAGCGACCACCACAGCACCACCAGCGCGCCGGCAGCGGTGGTCGCCAGGAGCAGGATCGCCAGGACGAGCGTCACCAGACGTTCCAGCAGGAGAACCGCGGCGACCTTCACCACCCGGCGCGCGGCGCGTAGCGGAACCACCACGCCGTTGATCGCCGTCCGGCTGAGCAGCACCAGCGCGGCCACCAGGCCGAACTCCGGCCGCGAGGTCGACACGCCCGCAAGAGTTATGCCGAGCGCACCGGCGACGGCCACGGCGAACAGCACCCGCAGCCGGTTCCAGTAGCTCTCCTCGGTGATCCGCCCGGCGGCAAGCTCCCGCACCGAGAAGGCGTTGAAGCCGAAGTCCACGACCCCGACCAGCATGCCGCCGACCCCCATCGCTCCCGCCGCCGAACCGAACGCCGCCGGTCCCGCCCGGCTCGCCACCAGGGCAACGACGATGGCGTACAGCGTCTGTGAACCAGCTCCCGCGACGACCAGGACCACGGTCTGCGCCGCGAGGCCGCGGCGTCCGATCACCACAGGAACGCGTCGACGAACGCGCTGCTGCCCAACTCGGTCCGGGGTGCGGGCGGGGGCGCGGCGGTCGCCTTCTCCAGCAGCCCGGTCAACGACTCCTCGGTCAGCGGCCCGCACAGGCTCACCCCGAGATGCCGCGCCCAAGTGACCAACCGGTCGGAACCCGCGACGACGACCCGGCGTCCCGCTCGGACGCCCTTGGCCATCATCGAGTTGGGCTGGTCGCTGGAGTACGCCACCACCACACAGTCGCTGGCCTGCACGGCACGGTTGACCTCGTGGTCGGTCTGCACCCGGTCGCTCAGGATCACCGGCAGCCCAGCGGCTCGGGCCCGGCTTAGAAGCGGTTCCACCTCCGCGCGCACCGACGGATCCACCTGCCCGCACACGAACAGGGCCACCGCCTGGTCCGCCAGACTCAACAGGCAGTGGAGCACCAGGAACAGGTTCTTGCGGGCCGACACCTTCCCCGCGACCAGGTAAATGAACCGGTCCTCGGGCAGGCCGAGTTCCCGCCGCAGCGCGATGGGATCCAGCTCCGCCGCGTCGAAGAAGACCGGGTCGGGCGCCACGGTCGGGCGGGCCAACCGTCCCGCTTCGGAATGGTCCGACAGATACAGCAGCCGGACCCCGCGCAGCCGCTCGGTGCGCTGCAGGAGGAGATCCTTCAGCCGCAGCCGGGCCCGCACCGACGGTCGGCGGTCGCTGTTCCAGCGGGGATCCTGGGTGACCAGTACGGCGATCGACACGTCCCGCGGCCAACCGCGCACGCCGAGCCGGACGGCGAACCGGTCACCGTCCGGGACCAGGACGCGGTCGCAGCCGTACCGCACCGCCTGCCGGTGCAGGGCGGTGACGGCCAGCGGCGGACCCCCGAGCGTCACCTGCCGGCAGCGGTGGGCCACCACGGCGAGGTGCAGCCGGAACTCCTCGGACCGGAAACCGGCCGGCGTGAGGGCAAGCACCACCTCGGCCCCCCGGTCCAGGGCAGCGCCGGCCAGGAGCCGGACATACATCAGCCGGTGCCCCTCGTGGTCCTGGGAGACGATCAGCACACGCTCGTCCATGTCCGGAGCCTCCTTTCACCAAAGAAGCACTAGTGGGCTTCGTCGGTCGCCGGCGCTACGGGCACCATCCACGAGTTGAAGTCGCGGCTGAAAATGGTCGTGCAGGCGTCGACACCCAACCCAGGCTTGAAACCCCAGAAGTCGAGACGGCCGAACCCCTGAGCTGTCAGGGCCTCTTCCGCCGGACGCGTCGTCGGGCGATCGGTGTCGTCGAGCACCACCAGCCCGGACGGGGCGAGGTACCGGTCCGCCAGGCGGGAGCAGGTGGTGCGCGCCATCCCGTCGATGACGATCACATCCCAGGGCGCGCCCGCCTGGATGGTTTGGACGTAGGGCGCGGCCTCGTCCGCCTCCCACCAGGTCCCGTCACAGGGCACGTGCAGCACCCGACCGTGGCGCGGTTGCGGGAGCCGGCGGAACCACTCGGCGTCGTGTTCGACGGCCACGATCTCCCGCACCCGCAGGGCATCGGCGAACCACCTGGTCGATGAGCCCGCGCCGTACTCGAACACACGGTGTTCGGCCCCGACATAGGTGGCGAGCCAGTTCATCGCCGCGTAGGTCAACCACGGGCGAGGGCCACCGTCCGGGCCGCTCGGCGCACCGCCCGACACCGACCGGTGCCAGCCCTTCGCGCGCAGGGTGGACAACACCTGCAGCGAGGTGAGAACCTCCCGCCCGCTGCGCGGCACGCCGGGGACACGCACACGAACCCTCTCCAGCACAGATGGACGTCCCATCGCACTCAGCACCTCTCGTTGTCGTAGGTCGCCCCTACCGGCGACGACCGCCCGTCCACGTCGACGTCCGGCACCGGACGCACCCTCGCGGATCCCATCCGCGCCCCCTGCGCCACAAGATCGGCCGCCATGGCGGCGCCGGCATTGAACGCCGGGGTCGCCGGCACCCGGATCCGGCCGGAGTTCTTCAGCTCACGCGCGCCGACGAACACCTCCGCGAGGCGGTCGGCATCGCCCGCCGGGAACACCCAGCCGTTGTCCGTGGTGACCCGGTCGGCATGGCACCCGACGACGTCACTGACGGCGACCCGCAACCCGTTGGCCTGGGCCTCGGCGACGACCAGACCCCACGGCTCGTACCGGGACGGCAGGACGAAGAGGTCGGCCGCGGCGTACACGGAACCGAGCTGGTCCTGCGGCAGCGCGCCCAGGACACGCAGGCGCGGATCCGCGGTGGCGGCGCGGTCGACCAGGGATCGTTGCGGGCCCTGTCCCACGATGACCAGCCGCGCGGCGCGATCGTCGAACGCGGCGAAGGCGGCCAGCAGGGTGTCCAGTCCCTTGGCGTGCGCGAGCCGCCCGACGAACAGGATGACGAGCCCGTCGCCGAGGGCATGCCGGGTCCGCAGCGCCGCGGCCTGGTCCAGGCTCGCGACCGGCGGACGAGGCAGGCCGAAAGGGATCACGTGCCGGTTGGTGAACCCGTACTCCGCCCAGTATCTGTCGTTCTGCGCCCCCACGGTCCACACCCGGGCCTTCCGTCCGAAGATCGCGGGTAGCAGCAGCCGCTTGACCCAGCGCCGGTGTCGGGGACGTCGCCGCTCGTCGAGCCAGTTGCTGTCGGACCGGATCACCACTCGGGCACCGCGCAGCCGGGCGACGAGTACGGAAAACACGTTCGCGAGCCGGCCGTAGCCGAAACAGCAGACGACTCGCAGTTCGGGGCGGAGCGCGGCGCGCACCAGAGCGGCGATTCTCCTCAGCCGCCCGCCATCGACCACCAGGTGGGGATGGGCGGGCGTGGCGGAACCCCACCCGCGTCCCCCGTCGCTCCGGTGGTAGAGCGCGAGCACGTCCATACCCGCGAGATGCAAGTGATCCAGTACGGGATTCCGGTACGGGGTTGGTACCTCCACGATGAAGAGCACCTCAGCCACTGCGCCTCCCTCCTCTCCCGCCGGCGCTCGTGCTACTCGGGCACGCGGACCGCGCGCCGCTGCGATGGCGTGCCAGTCGGACCGGCGAACGTGTCCGTACGCACGAGATCAAGCACGCTCGGCATGGTCTTCCTCGCCCGCCAGCTCCGGTACGCCCCACCGGCCCTGACCCGCCTTTCGTAACGCTCGGCGGGGCTGTCGGCCGCCATACCCTCGATGACCCGGCTCAGCTGCGCTGCCGACATCGCGGACAGGACGACACCGCCGCCACCATTCAAGACCTCGGTCCACGGTGTCTCCGCGGAGCAGACCACCGGGCAGGACACCGAGAGGCTCTCGGCGATGACGTGACCGAAGTTCTCCCCCCGGGTGGGCAGGACGAAGGCGTCGTAGCGCGCGAAGGTGGCGCGGACCTCCGCCGGCGGCAATGGACCGCGGTACCGGACCGTCACGGTGGCGGGCAGCTCGTCGCAGAGCCGTTGGCACTCCCGCCAGTACGACGGGTCGTCCACCGGTCCGTAGATGTCGAAGGTCAACGGTCGGCTGACCGACTGCAGCGCGCGCAGCACCAGATCGAGGTTCTTCATCGGCGTGATCCGGCTGATGAAGACGAGTCGCAGACTCGCATCGCCGTGTTCCCTCGGCGGCGAGGGTTCCACCGGCAGCAGCGTCTCGTTCTCGCACACGACGATCCGCGCGCCGGCGACGAGCGCGCGGATCTGCGCCGCCTCGCGATCGTTCGTCGCGTGCCAGACGACGTCCCGCCGGTCGAGGACGCGACGCCAGAAGGCCAGGAACAGCCGCTTCTTCCGCGACCGGATGCCCAGCGCCCCCGGCGAGAACTCCCCTCGCGGCGCGATGAGGATCCGTCGCGCGGCAACCAGCCTCAGGACGGTCGCCAACACCGGCAGCAGGGAGAAGCCCGGCTGCCAGACGCTGTTGACGTACAGCAGGTCGAACGGGCCCGCCGACCGCTGATGCCGCCAGATCCGGAGCCACTGGGCCGGGCTACGGAGGTTCAGGTAGAAGACCTTGGACCGGGACCGGGTCATCCACCGTCCGGACAGCCCGGGATAGGGGGTGCGGCAACCGAGATCACGATCGCTGGTGACCAGTGTCAGGTTCACGTTCGCCGGCACGCTGTCCACCATGCACGTCATGGATCGCACCGGCCCGCCGGCACGGAACCCGGGCTCGAAGAACGCCGAAGCGGCCAGCACCCGGTAGGGACGGGCCGGATGGCCCGCCGGGTCAGCCGGCATTGGACTTGAGGGCGATCGCACGGCCGGTGCTCTCCCAGGTGAAATCCGTCATCTCCCGACCGAAGTGCCCGTAGGCCGCGGTCTGTCGATAGATCGGGCGGAGCAGGTCGAGATCTCGAACGATGGCGGCCGGGCGCAGGTCGAAGACCTCGCAGCGCTCGGCGAGACCCGCGGCCACCACGTTCTTGGCCACCCACCGCATGGCGTACGCCGCGGAGCGGTCCACCTTGGATGGATCCTTGCCCGGGAACGCGCCGCCGCCGTGCGGGGCGTAACCGCCGTACGTGTCCACGACGATCTTGCGTCCGGTCAGGCCCGCATCCCCCATCGGCCCACCGATCTCGAATCGACCCGTCGGGTTGACCAGCAGCCGGTAGCCCTCCGTGTCCAGGTCCAGGCCGTCCAGCTCCGACGCGATGACCTGCTCCCGGATCTCCGGCGCGAGCAGCGACTCCAGGGAGACGTTCGGGGCGTGCTGGGCGGAGACGACCACCGTGTGCAGACGGACCGGACGCCGTCCCTCGTACTCGATCGTGACCTGCGTCTTGCCGTCGGGACGGAGACAGGGAATGACGCCGTTCCTGCGGACGGCGGCGAGTCGACGTGCCAGCCGGTGCGCGAGCGCGATCGGCAGGGGCATCAACTCCGGCGTCTCCGAGCAGGCGAAGCCGAACATCATGCCCTGGTCACCAGCGCCCTGCATATCCAACGCGCTGGACGAGCCGGACCGCATCTCGAGCGCGTGGTTCACGCCCTGGGCGATGTCCGGTGACTGCCGACCGATCGACACACTCACGCCACACGAGGCGCCGTCGAACCCCTTGGCCGACGAGTCGTATCCGATGTCGAGAATGAGCTGCCGGACGATCTCCGGAATATCCACCTGCGCCTCCGTCGCCACCTCGCCGGCCTCGTGCACCTGACCTGTGGTGACGAGGGTTTCGACGGCGACCCGGCTGTGCGGGTCGGCGGTGAGCAACGCGTCGAGAATTCCATCGTTGACCTGGTCAGCGATCTTGTCCGGGTGCCCCTCGGTGACTGACTCGGACGTGAACAGGCGGCCTGGCATGATTACTCCCGTGGCAGATACATTTTCAACCGGCGAATGGCCGGCCCGGTGATGGCGGCTGCTGCCTGGATCGAGACCGGCGGAATGACCGCGCACCGGGAAAACAGGCGAATGGTGAAGCCAGGCCGCAATAGCAGAACGATCTAGCGAGCGATCAGTTACTCAATCACCCGGTCGGGTGCCGCGGGCCACGGGCCGGCCTCCAGCGCGGTTGGCCGGCGGGTGAGCCACGCCGTCGTCACGATCAGCAGAGCCAGTACCAACAGCCGAGGCCCGGTACGGGTCATGTAGGTGAAGCTGCCGACCCAGACAAGGTCGAACAGGCCGACGGCGGCAAGAATCCCCGCGACGTAGCCGCCGAGTGCCCTGGGCGTGGTCAACGGCCGCGACGAGGTGCGGGCGAGAATCCGGTCGATACCGGCAACAGCGAGACCGGTCACTGGAATCATCGCCGCCATGCCGGCGACGCCGAAGTTGAACAACCACTCACCCTGCCAGAGCGCCGCCACCGAGTGGCCGGTGTTGGCCAGTTGGGGCGCGAGGTACGGCACCAGTTCGTAACCGAATCCGGGCGGCTTCTCCGGCCACAGCGCGCGCGGAACCAGGGCGCCCAGGGTAGCGAAGAACGTCTCGCCCGACCCATGAGGCAGGGCGCCGACGGCGTTCATCTGCCAGAGTTCGGCGAACGAGGACATCGGGCTGACCGCCGACCCGAACCCGTCGCTGTCCACCGTCGACCCTCCGGCGCGGAGCGCGGCGAGAAACAGCAGGACCGGCATCGCACCTAGAATCACAAGAGCTTTGGTGTAGCGCCTCCGGTCACCGTGGGCGAGGATGACCAGCAACGCTAGGGCCAGGGTCCCGATGACGATGCGCCCGAACCCGTCGAACAGATAAGAGAAATAAACGGCGAAGGCGACGGCGCAGACCGAACCGCACAGCAGCGTCCACCGCCCGAGCGGGCCGCGCAGCAGCCCCGTCGCCAGCAGCACGACGCCAACGAAACCCACCGGTCTGACCATGAACACGCTCTGCGGGACGGCCAGCGAGGCGATGACGGCGACGGCGAGCAGGGCCAGACCGAAGGTGACCGCCCACCCCGCCGTGCTCGCATTCGCCCGGGCCGCGTCCGGCCGGAACGCGGCGGGTGCGCCCGATCCCCAGAACAGCATCCAGGTGAGCACATGACTAAAGAAACAGACGGCGACGGTGGTGAGCAGCGGGATGCCGGGGTCCGTCGTCGCGCTGTTCAGGCCGTGGTACAGGCCACCGAAGCCGACGAAGACCGCGAAGGCGATGTTGTAGCTACCGACCGCGGTGATCCGGCTCCCCCCGTGCTGCCAGAACACCCACGTGCCGAAGAGGATGGCGAGGATGCTCAGGGCGACGACGGCCTTGTCGTTCCAGTCGCCTGGCGGGGCCGAATCGAGGGTGAAGCACCCGGCGCCGGCGACCAGCCATGCGAGGCCGGCGACCACGCTGCGTAAAAACCGGGACGCCCTGTCCGCACGCGAGTGGGCATGCCGCGCCCGAGGGGCAGCTGGGGCGTGGATTGTCGCCATAGCAGCGGAGCGTATCCGAACAGCTACCGCCCGACGTGGGATTCACGTTATCCCACGCCCGAAGCTACCGCGGCTCTGCCCCGACCGCCGAGACATCTGCCGTTTTCACCCATCCGTGGGGCTCGGAGCGGTGGTCTCAAGCGACGACCGGCGCGACTCGGCGCTGGGACCGGGTGGCCACTGGGCCCGCAGCGGGACGTGCGCCTGATGCCACGCCACGGTAGCGGCCAACCCTTCGGCGAGCGGTACGGCAGCCACCTGCGGAAACAATTGACGCAGAAGCTGGTTGTCCGCCTCGGAGTGCAGAATGTCGCCACCCGGGGGACGAGCGACCGGCGACGAGTCGCGACACCAGCCTAAAGCGGATATTCCTGACCTATCATCTTTTCAGTCGGTCACGGCGAATTGCGTCGGCGGTGATCACACCGGCGACGGCACCTTCCGGTACGGGGCTCCCGACACCCCAGCCGTGTGGTGAGCTGTACCGGTGGCGGGGTACGCATTCGGGCCGGTGCTGCATCCCACCCGGGACGTCTCCGAGGTGGTCAGCATCATCGACCGGTGGGCGGCCCGGCACGGCAGGACACTGGCCGCCCGCGCTGAGGACCGGCACCGGGTCCCGCCCTCGGTGCGGCCGGTCCCGGCGGCGGAGCTGACCAGCCGGGTGGACGCGCTGATCAGCATCGGCGGGGACGGCACGCCCTCGTGGTGAGCACGCCGACCGGCTCGACGGCGTACAGCTACGCCGCCGGCGGCCCGCTGGTGTCACCCGCGACCCAGGCCGTGGTGGTGACCCCCTCCGCGCCCATGTCGGGCATCTCCCGGTCGGTGGTGTTCTCCCCCGACGAGACCATCCGGCTCGACCTCCGGCCCAGTTCGGCGCCGGTGGCCGTCGAGATGGACGGCCTGGTGATCCGCGACGCCGCCACAAAGGGCACGGTCAAGGTCCGGGCCTGGTGGTCCGGCTCGATCCCCACCGCTACCAGGAGCGCAACCAGATCAAGCTCAGCCTGCTCGACCTGCCGCTGCTGCCCGACCAGCTCCGGGAGTTGCTCCCCGATGAGCTACGCGAACAGCTCAACCGGCGCGAGCTGTCCCCGCCCCGCTGACCGCTGTCAAGCCTTCGACAGCACCGCGTCGACCAGGGCCTTGGCCTCCTCCTGAATCCGGGTCAGGTGCTCCGGGCCCTGGAACGACTCGGCGTAGATCTTGTAGACGTCCTCGGTGCCGGAGGGCCGGGCGGCGAACCAGCCCGACTCGGTGACCACCTTGAGCCCACCGATCGGCGCGCCGTTGCCGGGCGCGGTGGTGAGCGTGGCGGTGATCGGCTCGCCGGCCAGCTCGGTCGCCGTCACCTGCTCGGGTGACAGCTTCGCGAGGACGGCCTTCTCCTCCCGGCTGGCCGGGGCGTCGAGCCGGGCGTACGCGGGCGCGCCGAACCGTGCGGCCAGCTCGGCGAAGTGCTCGCTCGGGGTCCGCCCGGTCACCGCGATGATCTCGGCGGCGAGCAGGCAGAGCAGGATGCCGTCCTTGTCGGTGGTCCAGGTGCCCCCGTCCCGGCGCAGGAAGGAGGCGCCGGCGCTTTCCTCACCGCCGAAGCCGACCGTGCCGTCGAGCAGCCCGGGCACGAACCACTTGAAGCCGACCGGGACTTCCAGCAGCGGCTGGCCCAGGTCGGCGGCGACCCGGTCGATCATGGACGAGGAGACGAGGGTCTTGCCGACCGCCGCCAACGGCCCCCACCCTTCCCGGGTACGGAACAGGTGGCCGATCGCCACAGCGAGGTAGTGGTTGGGGTTCATCAGGCCGCCGTCGGGGGTGACGATGCCGTGCCGGTCGGCGTCGGCGTCGTTGCCGGTGGAGACCTGATATTTGTCGCGGGCGGCGATCAGCGAGGCCATCGCGTTCGGCGAGGAGCAGTCCATCCGGATCTTGCCGTCACCGTCGAGGGTCATGAATCGCCAGGTCGGGTCGACGGTCGGGTTGATCACCGTGAGGTCGAGCCGGTGCCGCTCGGCGATCTCCCCCCAGTACGCCACGCTCGCCCCGCCCATCGGGTCGGCGCCGACGCGTACCCCGGCGCCTCGTATCGCGGCGATGTCCAGCACCGTCGGCAGGTCGTCGACGTACCGGGCGAGGAAGTCGTACACCCCGGTGGTGTCGGCGGCGCGGGCCCGCGCGTACGGGACGCGTCTCACCTCCTTGAGCCCGGCGGCGAGGATGGCGTTCGCGCGGTCCTGGATCCACTTCGTGACGTCGGTGTCGGCCGGGCCGCCGTGGGTGGGGTTGTACTTGAAGCCGCCGTCGTCGGGCGGGTTGTGCGACGGGGTGATCACGATGCCGTCGGCGAGGCCGCCGGCCCGCCCCCGGTTGTGGGTGAGGATCGCGTGCGACAGCGCCGGGGTGGGGGTGTAGCCGTCGCGGCTGTCCAGCAGCACGGTCACATCGTTGGCGGCGAGCACCTCCAACGCGTCGACCGCCGCCGGAGCGGAGAGCGCGTGGGTGTCCCGGGCGAGGAAGAGCGGCCCGTCCAGGCCCTGCTCTTGGCGGTAGTCGCAGAGCGCCTGGGTGACGGCGAGAATATGGTCGGAGTTGAAGGCGTTGCGCAGGCTGGACCCGCGATGCCCGGAGGTGCCGAAGGAGACCTGCTGCGCCGGGTCGCTCGGATCCGGGTGCTCGGCGTAGTAGGCGGTGACCAGCCGGGGCACGTCGACCAGGTCGGCGGGCTCGGCGGGCTGGCCGGCACGGGGGTGGGCCACGGGCGGTTCCTCCTCGAGGTGCTGGCGGTCAGGGTTCGACGCGCTGACCCTTGCCGATGACGACGACGCCGTTGTCGGAAACGGTGTAGCGCTGGCGGTCCTTCTCCAGATCGACGCCGATCTCGGCGCCCTCCGGGACGTAGACGTTCTTGTCCAGGATGGCCCTCCGGACCACCGCGTGCCGGCCGATCTCGACACCTTCCATGAGCACCGCGCCGTCCACGTGCGCCCAGGAGTGGACCTTCACCTTCGGCGCGACGATCGAGTTCTCCACCAGCGAGCCGGAGATCACCGACCCGGGCGAGATCATCGAACCGACCGCCCGGCCGACCCGCTCGCCCCAGTCGTGCACGAACTTGGCCGGCGGGTACGACGGCTGGTTGCTGTAGATCGGCCAGTCGAAGTTGTAGAGGTTGAACACCGGGTGCACGTTGATCAGATCCATGTGCGCGTCGTAAAACGAGTCGAGCGTTCCCACGTCCCGCCAGTAGCCGCGATCCCGGTCGGTGCTGCCCGGGACCTCGTTGTCCTTGAAGTCGTAGACGTTGGCCTCGCCCCGCTCGACCAGCATCGGGATGATGCTGCCGCCCATGTCGTGCTTGCTGCTCTTGTCGTCGGCGTCGCGCTCCACGGCCTCGCAGAGCGCCTTCGTGGTGAAGACGTAGTTGCCCATCGAGGCGTAGATCTGGTCGGGCGCGTCGGGCAGCCCCACCGCGTCGGTGGGCTTCTCGCGGAACGCGCGGATCCGCCGGCCGTCCGCGCCGACCTCGATCACGCCGAACTGGTCCGCCGTCGACAGCGGCTGGCGGATGCCCGCCACGGTGACCGCGGCGCCCGAGGCGATGTGCTCTTCCACCATCTGCCGCGGGTCCATCCGGTAGATGTGGTCGGCGCCGAAGACGATCACGTGGTCAGGCTGCTCGTCATTGATCAGGTTGAAGCTCTGGTAGATCGCGTCGGCCGAGCCGGCGAACCACCACGGGCCACGGCGCTGCTGCGCCGGCACCGGAGTGACGTAGTTGCCGAGCATGGTCGACATCCGCCACGTCGTGGTGATGTGGCGGTCCAGCGAGTGCGACTTGTACTGGGTCAGCACGACCATCTTGAGATAGCCGGCGTTCGCCAGGTTGGAGAGGACGAAGTCGACCATGCGGTACATCCCCCCGAAGGGGACGGCCGGCTTCGCCCGGTCGGCGGTGAGCGGCATCAGGCGCTTGCCCTCCCCACCGGCCAGGACGATCGCGAGCACCTTGGCAGCCATGCTCAGACGCTATCGATCCCGCCCCGACTTCACCACTCGTACGGAGGGACTTCTGCATTAGGGTGCCGGTCATGAGCGATACCGCACGCCTGCGCGTCGACCTGCTCACCCGGGAGTATCCGCCGGAGGTGTACGGCGGGGCCGGGGTGCACGTCGAGTACCTGGCCCGCGAGCTGCGCCGCCTCGCCGACGTACGGGTGCACTGCTTCGGCGTGCCGCGCGACGAGCCGGGGGTGACCGCGTACGCCGAGCCGGCCGAGCTGGCCGACGCGAACCCGGCGCTGCGGACCATGGGTGTCGACCTGGCGATGGCCGCCGGCTGCGCCGGCGCCGACGTGGTGCACAGCCACACCTGGTACGCCAACCTGGCCGGGCACACCGCGAAGCTGCTGCACGGGGTGCCGCACGTGATCACCGCGCACAGCCTGGAGCCGCTGCGGCCGTGGAAGGCCGAGCAGCTCGGCGGCGGCTACGCGCTCTCCTCGTGGTGCGAGCGCACCGCCGTGGAGGCCGCCGACGCGGTGATCGCGGTCAGCGAAGGAATGCGGCGGGACGTGCTGACGGCCTACCCGGCGGTGAACCCGGACCGGGTGCGGGTGCTCCACAACGGCATCGACACCACCCAGTACGCCCCGGACCACGGCACCGATGTGCTGGACCGGCTCGGCATCGACCCGTCCCGCCCCAGCGTGGTGTACGTCGGGCGGATCACCCGGCAGAAGGGGCTGCCGTACCTGCTGCGGGCGGCGCGGGAGCTGCCCGCGGACACGCAACTGGTGCTGCTCGCCGGCGCGCCGGACACGCTGGAGATCGCGACCGAGGTGGAGCGGCTGGTGGTCGAGCTGCGGGCCAACCGCTCCGGCGTGGTCTGGGTGGCCGAGATGCTGCCCAAGCACGAGGTGATCCAGGTGCTCACCCACGCCACGATCTTCGTCTGCCCGTCGGTGTACGAGCCGATGGGCATCGTCAACCTGGAGGCGATGGCCTGCGAGACGGCCGTGGTGGCGACCGCCACCGGCGGCATCCCCGAGGTGGTCGCCGACGGCGAGACCGGGCTGCTGGTGCCGATCGAGCAGGCCGGCGACGGCTCCGGCACCCCGCTGGATCCGGGGCGGTTCGTGGCCGACCTGGCGGGGCGCCTCAACGAGCTGCTGGCCGACCCGGCGCGGACGGCCGAGTTCGGGCGGGCCGGGCGGCGGCGGGCCGTCGCGCACTTCTCCTGGGACGCGATCGCGGCGCGCACCGTGGACCTCTACCGCTCCCTGCGGTAAGGAGGGGCCCCCTATTAACGCCTCCGGTAGAGAAGGGTTCCCTTCTCACCACCCCATGATCAGGTGACGTGGAGGGTGGCGGCGAGCCGGGCCAGGCCGGCCGGGGCGGCGGCGGAACGCGCCACGGCGGCGACCAGATCCCGTACCGCCGGCCGGTCGTGCACCTCGCTGCGGGCGGTACGCTCCGCCTCCAGCAGCGCCCGGCCCGCCCGAACCATGTCGCCGGCCAGCGCGTACGCACGGGCCGCGTCGAGCAGGTACGCGGCCCGGTGCTCGGTCGGCAGCCACCGCCACTCGTCACCGGCGATCAGCCGCTCGTGCCGTACCGTCGCCGCCGTCACCTCCCCAAGAGCGACCTCGGCCACCACCCGAGCGGCCTCGACGGCGGCCCGGCCGACGCCATTGCCATCGGCCCCGACGACCTCCATGGCCCGATCGAGTAACCCCTGGACGCCACCTTCTTCACCCTGGCCGGCGGCGGCTAGGGCGGCCTGGAGCAGCAGCGTCCCGAGCAGGGACGGATCGGCTGGAGGACCGGGCCGAGCAGGGGTGATCCGACGGGCGGCGGCGACGGCGGCCTCCAGCGCGGACCGTGGCCGGCCGCTGGAGCGCAGGGCCTGGCTGAGCGGCACGGTGGCGACGGCGGCCACCTGCGGGTCGTTTGTGGCCAGGGCTGCGGCCATCCCCCGGTCGGCGGCCAGCCAGGCCAGCTCCCCCTGGTCGACCTTCACCAGCACCAGGGCCACGAGTCCGTACACGGATGCCAGCAGACCGTCGGTCGCCCGACCGGGGCGGGTGGCCTGCGCCTCGCGGGTCGCGTCGAGCAGGCCGGGCAGCAGGGTGAGCAGTGCCGGGTACCGGGCGTGCCGATAGGTCTGGTCCGCGTGGTCCAGCCGGGCCCGCAACTCCGCGACATCGGGCGGCCGGGCCAAGGCCGGGACGTGGTAGCGCGCCAGGGCGGTCCGGACCCCCTCCACGCCTACGGCGGCGGGGTCCGGGTGCCCGGACCGGTCCGCCAGCAGAACCTCCAGATCGATCCGGAGCGTGTCGGCGACCTCCCGCAGGCTGGACACCCGCTCCAGCCGGCGCACCCCGCGCTCGACCTTGTCCACCCAGCTCTTCGACTTGCCGAGGCGGTCGGCAAGCTGCTGCTGCGTCATGTTCCGCCGCACCCGCCACTGGGCGACCCGGCGGCCCACCGGTAGCTCGTTCATCGCCGGCCCGTCCCGCTCACCGGAGGATCCCGACCACGAGCAGGACGAGTACGAGCAGCGCGACCACGAGTCCGTAGACGTACTGCCGCCGGGTGAGCGGCGCGCGCTCCGGGCGAGGTGGGCAGGGCACCCGATCTCCGTCGGGGTGCAGAGGCCGGGCACCCGGAACCGGGTACGCCGCCGGCAGCGGCCCGTCATGCGGGCGCTCGTGCATATGTGCCTCCTTCTGCCTGATGGCGTGGGGCGGGGCGATCGGGGAACTCCGCTGCTGACGAGAGGACCCCTACCACCGCAACTTAGAACCCTCAGGCTCCTGAGTCAACACAGGGTCCACACCGTGTCGCGCTTGGTGAGACTCTGGTCAGGCTGACGAGAGGTGGTTCACCATGCCCCGCAAGCCCGTGTACGAGCAGGTCGTCGATGACGTCACCACGTCGATCCGAAGCGGCACGCTCAAGCCTGGCGACAAGCTGCCGACGATCGCCGAACTCGCCAAGCAGTACGGCTCATCCGACAACCCGATCAAACGAGCCCTCTGGATTCTCGATGAACGGGGCTGGATCGAGGTGCATCAGGGCAAGGGCTCGTTCGTGGCACCGAAACCGCCCGCCTAGCTCCGATCCCGAGCAGGCCAGCCAATGGGCGGGCACAAGACTGGTAAGCGATATGCCTCTGAGGCATATTTATGACTCAGAGGCATATCGCTCTCAAGGAACCATTCGTCCGTTTGCTCGCCGCGGAGCAGCTCCATCAGGTTGTCCGTCGACATGTTCTCCACCTCTCGGGCACTCCCTCGTCCGCGCATCTGCCGGACCAGCCGCCCCCCCACGGGCCTCGGCGTCACCGACGCGTGCGATGGGCAGTGCGTCGCCTTCCTCAATCACGTCGACCTCGTCACCCTCGTGCAGGTTGTGCCGAGCACACAGCTCGGCCGGGGATGGTGCGAAGATCGGATCGCTGACGAGAGGGTGGGCCAGCATGCCGCAAGCACCGCTATACGAGCAGATCATTGCTGATGTCATGGCCTCAATCCGCGCAGGCGCGCTGCAGCCCGGCGACAAGCTGCCGTCTATCGCGGAGATGCGTGAGCAGTACCAGTCGAGCGCGTGGCCAGTTCGCTACGCCCTCCGGATCTTAGAGGAGCGGGGCTGGATCGTTACTCGGCAAGGTAAGGGATCGTTCGTGGCACCGGCGCCGCCGGGCCGAGGTCCAGCGCGCCCGCGAGCTGACACAGACCGAGCGCGAAGCGATCTCGCACAGTAGGTTGAAGCGGTGACCGGACGGTTTCCGATCGAAGACGTCTCCCCCGTCGTCTCCTGCGGTCGCTACCCCGCCAAGGCGGTGGTGGGCGAGCTGGTGCCCGTGTCGGCCCGCGCGTACCGGGAGGGGCACGACGCCCTGGGCTGCAACGTCGTCTGGCTGGGCCCGGACGGCGTGGCCCGCCCGTTCACCCGGATGCGCCCCGGCGAGCCCGGCCAGGACCGCTGGCACGCCACCATCCGCCCGGACGCGGTGGGCGAGTGGCGGTTCACCGTGGAGGCGTTCCAGGATCCGTACCTGACCTGGCAGAACGCGGTCACCAAGAAGCTCGCCGCCGGTCAGGGCCCGGCCGAGCTGACCAACGACCTGGCCGAAGGTGCCCGGATCCTGGAGGCGGCCCTGGAGCTGGTGCCGGACGCCGACCGGGCGCGGGTCCGGGCGGCGGTGGTCGCGCTGCGCGACGACAACCGGGAGCTGCCCCGGCGGGTCGCCCCGGCCCTCGATCTGGCCGGCCTGCTCTGGGACCACCCGCTCCGGGAGCTGGTCACCACCGGCGACGAGTATCGGCTCTGGGTGGACCGCCCACGGGCGCTTTTCTCCGCCTGGTACGAGTTCTTCCCCCGCTCGGAGGGCGCGATCCCGGCCACCGGCGACGCGCCGGCCCGCTCCGGCACCTTCGTCACCGCGAGGGAACGCCTGCCCGACGTGGCGGCGATGGGCTTCGACGTGCTCTACCTGCCGCCGATCCACCCGATCGGCCGGCTCAACCGCAAGGGCCGCAACAACTCGCTCATCGCGGGGCCGGACGACGTGGGCTCGCCGTGGGCGATCGGCGCCGCCGAGGGCGGCCACGACACCATCCACCCCGACCTGGGTACGCCGGAGGACTTCCGCGCGTTCCTCGCCGCCGCCGCCGACGCCGGGATCGAGGTGGCGATGGACCTGGCGTTGCAGTGCGCCCCGGACCACCCGTGGGTGACCGCGCACCCGGAATGGTTCACCACCCGGGCCGACGGCAGCATCGCGTACGCGGAGAACCCGCCGAAGAAATACCAGGACATCTACCCGCTCAACTTCGACAACGACCCGGACGGCATCCGGGCGGAGATCCTGCGGGTGGTGCTGCACTGGGTCGGCGAGGGCATCCGGATCTTCCGGGTGGACAACCCGCACACCAAGCCGGTCGACTTCTGGCACTGGTTGATCTGGGAGGTCAAGAAGGTCGAGCCGGACGTGCTCTTCCTCGCCGAGGCGTTCAGCCGCCCGGCGATGATGCACGGCCTCGGCAAGATCGGCTTCACCCAGTCGTACACCTATTTCACCTGGCGCACGACGGCGGCCGAGATGCGGGCGTACTGCGAGGAGCTGCTCGCGGCGGCCGACTACATGCGGCCCAACTTCTGGCCCACCACCCCCGACATCCTGCCCGAGTCGCTGCAGCACGGCGGCCCGGCGATGTTCAAGATCCGGGCGGTGCTGGCCGCGCTGCTCTCCCCCTCCTGGGGCATGTACGCCGGCTACGAACTGTTCGAGCACGTCGCCCGCCCCGGCGTCGACGAACACCTGGACAGCGAGAAGTACGAGCTGCGCCCCCGGGACTGGGCCGAGGCCGAGGCGCAGGGCCGCTCGCTCGCCCCGTTCATCGCCACCCTCAACCGGGTACGCCGCGCCAACCCCGCCCTGCACCGACTGCGCAACCTGCGCTTCCACGACATCGACAACCCGGCGCTGCTCTGCTGGTCCAAACACGACCCGGACACCGGCAACACGGTGATCGTGGTCTGCTCGTTCGACTCGCAGTCGGTGCAGTGGGGCAACACCACCCTCGACATGCCGGCGCTCGGCCTCGACTGGCACGAGCGGTTCACCGTGCACGACGAGCTGACCGGGGTCAGCTACGACTGGGGGCAGCGCAGCGCGGTCCGGCTCGACCCGTACCTGCAACCCGCGCACGTGTTCAACGTGCGGCGGCCCACCCCGCCGGGCGTACCCTCGCTCGCGGCCGTGGAGGAGGAGGCACCGTGGAGCAGTTGACCTCCGACGACCCGGACCGCCAGCCGCCCACCCTCGGCGAGTTGGACCTTCACCTCATCGGCGAGGGGCGGCACGAGCGGCTCTGGGAGGCGCTCGGCGCCCGGGTGCGCGACGACGGGGTGGCGTTCGCCGTCTGGGCGCCCAACGCCCGCGAGGTGCGGGTGGTCGGCGACTTCACCGGCTGGGGGCCGGACGACGGCTGGCCGATGCGCTCGCTCGGCGCCAGCGGCGTGTGGGAGACGTTCGTGCCGGGCATGCCGGTCGGCAGCCGCTACAAATACCGGATCCTCGGCGCCGACGGGCACTGGCGGGACAAGGCCGACCCGCTCGCCGCCCGTACCGAGCTGCCGCCGGCCACCGCCTCGGTGGTGCACCGTTCGACGTACGAGTGGGGCGACGCGGCCTGGCTGGCGCGGCGGGCGCGCAGCCGGCCCCACCAGGACCCGATGAGCGTGTACGAGGTGCACCTCGGCTCGTGGCGGCCCGGCCTCGGCTACCGGGAGCTAGCCGAACAGCTCACCGCGTACGTGACCGAGCTGGGCTTCACCCACGTGGAGTTCCTGCCGGTGATGGAGCACCCGTTCGGCGGTTCCTGGGGCTACCAGGTCACCGGCTACTACGCCCCCACCGCCCGGTTCGGCGACCCGGACGAGTTCCGGCACCTGGTCGACCGGCTGCACGCCGCGGGCATCGGGGTGATCCTCGACTGGGTGCCCGCGCACTTCCCCAAGGACGACTGGGCGCTCGGCCGCTTCGACGGCACCCCGCTCTACGAGCACCCCGACCCACGCCGGGGCGAGCACCCCGACTGGGGCACGTACGTCTTCGACTTCGGCCGCCCCGAGGTACGCAACTTCCTGGTCGCCAACGCGCTCTACTGGTGCGACCAGTTCCACGTCGACGGGCTGCGGGTCGACGCGGTCGCTTCGATGCTCTACCTGGACTATTCCCGCCCGGAGGGGCAGTGGGTGCCCAACGTGCACGGAGGCCGGGAAAACCTGGAGGCCATCGCGTTCCTCCAGGAGGTCAACGCCACCGTCTACAAGCACCACCCGGGGGTGGTGATGGTCGCCGAGGAGTCCACCGCCTGGCCCGGCGTCACCCGCCCCACCGGCGAGGGCGGGCTCGGCTTCGGCTTCAAGTGGAACATGGGCTGGATGCACGACACCCTGCTCTACACCTCGAAGGACCCGATCTACCGGCAGCACCACCACCATCAGCTCACCTTCTCCCTCGCGTACGCCTGGAGCGAGAACTACGTGCTGCCGATCAGCCACGACGAGGTGGTGCACGGCAAGGGCTCCCTGCTCGCCAAGATGCCCGGCGACACCTGGCAGCGGCTGGCCAACGTGCGGGCGCTGCTGGCGTACATGTGGGCGCACCCCGGCAAGCAGCTGCTGTTCATGGGCTGCGAGCTGGCCGACGACCGGGAGTGGAGCGAGGAACGCGGCCTCGACTGGTATCTCCTGCACGACCCGGCCCGGGCCGGCGTGCAACGCCTCGTCGGCGACCTGAACCGGATCTACCGGGCCACCCCGGCGCTCTGGGCGCAGGACACCGACCCGGCCGGCTTCCGCTGGATCGTCGGCGACGACGCCGCCCACAACACGGTCGCGTTCGTCCGGATCGCCCCCGACGGCCAGACCCTGGTCTGCGTCGCCAACTTCTCCGCCCTACCGCTGGAGGGCTACCGGATCGGGCTGCCGGCCGGCGGCACCTGGACCGAGATCCTCAACACCGACGCCCACCACTACGGCGGGTCGGGGGTGGGGAACCTGGGCGAGGTGCACGCCGAGAGCGTGCCCTGGCACGGCATGCCCGCGTCAGCCGCGCTGCGGCTGCCCCCACTCGGCGTCCTCTGGCTCCGCCAAGGCTGAACCCGCCCCGAACGGGCCTTGTCGCGCACCCTCCAGCGTCGATAGCGTGCACGCCATGCACGGGGAGGAAGATCGAATATGACGTCCCTGCGAGCCGTGCTGTCCATTGCCATGCTCATCGGGTTCTACGTGCTGGCGCTCGGGCTGGTCGTGGCGTTGGGGGCGTACGGGTTGGGGTACGGCACCGACTGGGACGGCTCGGGCACCGCGATCTTCCGGCCGTTCATCGCCGGTGCTGCCCTCACCCTGCTCTTCACGCTCGTTTTCATCACGGGCCGGGTGCTCCTGGTCCGCCCGCCCCTACCGGCAGGGATCCGGCTAACCTCCGAGCAGGCGCCGGAGCTGTGGCGAATCGTGCGCGACCTCGCCCGGCGCGCCGCGGCTGACGAGCCGGACGAGATCCGGCTGGTCGCCGGGGCCCACGCCGAGGTGACCGACAGCAGCCGACTCCTCGGGCTGATCCCCGGCCGGCGTCGGGTGGTCCTCGGGCTGCCGCTGCTGCGGGCGTACACCGTGGACCAGCTCCGGGCGGTCCTCGCCCACGAGTTCGCGCACTTCTCCCGCTGGCACACCACCACCGTGCTGCTGGCCCACAACGGCCGGAACATGGTGGTGGAGATCGCCCGCCATCTCCCCATCTTTCTCCTGCGCGGGCTTCTCACCGGGTTTGCCCGGCTCCATGTCGCCGTCGAAGAGCCCGTGAGCTGGCAGATGGAGCAGCAGGCGGACCGCTACGCGGTGGCCGTTGCCGGCCGCGACGCGATGGTCAGCGGGCTGCACGAGATGCGGATGGTCGCTACCGGCTGGAACGAGTACCTGGTGCACCACGTCAACCCGGCGTACGAGCGCGGGCACCTGCCGGAGGACCTGTTCGGCGGGTTCGACGCGTATCTGGCCGAGTGCCGGAAGGAGATCCAGGAGCGCAGCGTCGAGGTGGTCTCGGCCGAGCCGGCCTGGTGGAGTTCCCACCCGCCGATCGGAGAGCGGATCTTCATGCTCCGCTTCGTGCCGGACGTGCCCGTCACCCTGGACGGCCGCCCTGCCAGGGTGCTGGTCCCCGACCTCGACGCAACGAGTGGGCAACTTCAGGCGAGCCTCTTCGAGCGGCCCGACACCCGGCTGTTGCCCTGGGACCAGCTCACACCGGCCCTCGCGTACGAGTCCGCCCGGGAGTTGGCCTGTTCGCTGTACCAGGCGGCGGCGCGGCTAGCCGGACGATCCGATGCCGATCTCGACCTGCTGCTGGACCTCTTCGCCGCCGATCGGTACGCCGACCTCGCCCACGCGCTGGCGTCCGACGCCGACGGCGAGAATGCCCTCCAGGTGTTGACGGCAGCTTTCGAGGGCGCGGTGGAGGTGGCGGCGGTCGACTCGGGTGCCGCCGCATGGCGACACTCCTGGTCCGAATCGCCGGAGCTGCTCACCACTGCGGGCGAACCGCTGCCGCTGGGAGACCTCGTGGACCTGGCTGCCGATCCCGCGACCATGCCGGCCGCCCGGGACCGACTCGCCGCTCTCGGGATCCGGACGGCTACCACCGAGGCCGCCGCCCCCACCGCCTGATCATCCGCAGACCGCCGAGCGGGATGAGCCAGGCCCGCGCCTCGTCGAGCATCTTCCCCACGGCGGCGTCGAAGGCCTCCTGGCCGCCAGCCGTCTCCACCGCCCGCTCCAGATGGCCGGACTTTCGCCACCGCCGGATTTCGTTCATGACCCAACTTCTTCATGTTCGAGTTCATCGAGGCAGTCCAGGAGTGGTGCGAGGAGCGCGGCCTCTTCCGGGCCGCATACATTACAACCCTGCTGTCTCGGCCTCAGATTGGAATGCGCTCGAACGTGGAGCGGGTCGCGGTGTAGATGAACGGGCCCGTCTGGTCCAGACACCGGAGTATGTCCCGCCAACGGCACATCACTACCTCGAGCTGATGGAACGTGCTGGTGGCCTCAGCCGCCGTCAGAGCGACCATCCGGGCCCCGTAGGCGCGTACTGGGCAAGCTCGCGCGGCCGGGAGCGAATGTGCCGATCGCGGGTGACGATCAGCCAGCTTTCCTTCGTGACCTGCGGAATCCAAACATCGTCCGGAGTGGAGACATCCTTGACAACGCAGGGTGGGCGGAAACGCTTGTGGATCTCACCTCCGGGGTCACCCGGATAGGTGACATCGGGTCGGATGCCAGACAGGAGGATTCCGAGACCCCGAATGTCCGCGTCGAAGTAGAACCGGACATCGGCGGGCTTTACCCGGCTCACGCGGCGCGAGTGGTGGCGCGGACAGAGAACTCGTAGGCGAGTGCCCAATCGACGTCGGCGCGCTTGAGGGCGTACATCTCCGCGATGGCGTCACGATCCTCACCGGCGTCGTGCTGCTCTGCGATGACCTCAGTGCTCACGCCGTTGACGGAAGGCTTGCCAAACCGCGTATCGGGCCGCACCCGGACTGGTGACTCCGGATTGGCATCGGGACGGTATCCGACGGCCAGGTCTTTTTCCCAATCAATGCGACGGTTGAAGGAGTCGGCAGGAGTGGTCAACATGAGCTGGTCGTCGGCCACCGTCACCAACCAGAGGTCGACACCGAGACCCGCGGCGGTCTGCACGTCGTAGACGAGATCTCGGCCGGACACGAACGGCCGGCGGTCGGCCAGGGGGTACGGCACCCCGAACTTCTCCCGCAGCAGTTCGATGAATTTGCGCAGCTCCGCCATCGCGACCTTGTGGGTGCGCCGATATTCCCGGAGGTACCCCGCCTCGACGAACTCGGCCCAGGTCACCGTACGGGTTCCTCGTGGCTGGTCGCGGAGGATCGGCTTATAGCTCTTCTTGTCGCCGACCTGCGCACCCTCCAGCCAGTAGTGCAGCGTCGACTGGCTGATCCGGAGCAGCCGAGCCGCCTCGGCCTCGCTGTACATCTCCCGGTCCAACACCGTGGTCATGGCTGGCATTCTTGCACTTTAGGGCGCGACTGAGCGGTAACGGCACATCGTCCACTGACCGGGCGTACGTCAGACCAGACCCGCGTCCCGCAGCAGCTTCCACAGGCCGGCGCCGTCCGGCGCGGAGAGCCACTTCTGCCCCACCGGGCCGGCGGACGGCCGACCGGCCGGGGCGGGCAGGCTGCCGGCGAGCACCGACTGGGTGGGTGAGAGCCGGCGGATCGCCACCCCGGCCACGTTCTCCGGGTGCCCGGCGGCGAACTCGCGGTAGATCTCCTGGTCGTGTTGCCCGTCGTCGCCAATCAGCAGCCAGCGGACGTCGGGAAACTCCTGGGCCAGCCGGGCCAGGGTGGCCCGCTTGTGCTCCTTGCCGCTGCGGAACCACCGGTCGGCCGTCGGCCCCCAGTCGGTGAGCAGCAGCGGCCCTGCCGGGTAGAGGTGCCGGGACAGGAACCGGGTGAGCGTCGGCGCGACGTTCCAGGCGCCGGTGGACAGGTAGAAGACGGGGGCGCCGGGGTGGGCGGTGACCAGCCGCTCGTACAGCACGGCCATGCCGGGCACCGCGGCGCGGGCGTGCTCGTCGAGGACGAAGGTGTTCCAGGCGGCGAGCAGCGGCCGGGGCAGCGCGGTGACCATGACCGTGTCGTCGATGTCGGAGAGGATGCCGAACCGGACGTTCGGGTCGAGGACGCGGACCAGGGCCTCGACCGGCTCGGCGTCGGGCACGCTGAGGCGTACGCAGCCCCAGCCGGGCGTGAAGTCGGCCTCGATGACGGTGTCGACGAAGCCGCTGCGGTCTGCGGTCGCCTCCTGGCGTACGCCGCCGGCCTCGACGGTCACCGTGACGTACTTGGCCGGCAGGGTGGCGAAGCTGCGCCAGCCGCGGACCTTCTCCGGCCGGGCCCGCTGCCGAACCTCGGGGCGGCCGAGCAGCACCCGGCAGAGCACCCGCGCCCAGCCCGGGCCGCCGTAGCCGGCGTACGCGATGATGTTGATTTTCCAGCCGGTGCGGCGCAGCCGGCGTTCCAGCAGGCCGTGCACCGCGTCCTCGATGCGGGCGGCCCGGTGCAGCCGCGACACGGCGAGCTCTCCGGCGGGTGTGGCTGGCACGATGTCACCCTGCCACACCCGGGCGCACCCGGCCACGCGAGTGACCTCGCCGATCCACCCCGGCACGGCCCGGCGCCGTGACAGACTGCGGTCGCAGGCGACGACGGGGGCTGGTCGTGGCGACACCAGTGCGCAGACCGGGGCGGTGGCGTCCAACGCTCGACCGCCCGGCGCTGGTCGCGTTGCTGCTCGGGCTGGCCGGGGTCGGCTACCGGCTGGCCCTGACGCTGTTCACGGTGCCCGGCTCGAACAGCGACGAGGCCACGTTCGGCCTGGCCGCGCTGCACATCGCCCACCGCCACGAGCGACCGGTCTTCCTCTACGGCCAGCGCTACATGGGCATGCTGGAGTCGTACCTGGCCGCCCCGCTGGTCGGGTGGGCCGGGCCGAGCTGGCCGGTGCTGCGGCTGCCGTTGCTGGCGCTGTACGCGATCTTCCTCTGGTTGACCTACCGGCTGACCCGCCGGCTCTTCTCCCCCTGGCTGGCCGTCTTCGTGGTCGGCCTGCTGGCGCTCGGCTCGGAGCGGGTGGTCCGCGACCAGCTCACCGTGGTGGGCGGGCGGCCGGAGGTGAAACCGGCGGTGGTGGCGATGCTGCTGATCGCGGTGGCCCTCGGCGAGCGCCGGGTGCGGCACCGCTGGCTGGCCACCGGCGGGTTCGGGCTGCTCGCCGGGCTGGCCCTGTGGTCGGACTGGCTGATCGTGCCCTACCTGGTGGTGGCGGGGCTGCTGCTGCTCTGGGCGGCGCCCCGCGATCTGGTCCGCTGGCCGGGGCTGGCGCTGGTGGTCGGCTTCCTGGCCGGGGTCGCCCCGATGATCGAGGACAATCTCGGCGCCCCGCCCGGGCAGGACTCCTGGTCGGTGTTCCAGAAGATCAGCACGATGCCGGGTGCGACCCCGTCCTGGCCGGAGCGGCTGCGCGGCGGGTTGCTGGAGGGGGTGCCGCTGGCCGGCGGCCTCTGCCCGTCGAGCGGGTGCGCCCGGTGGGCGACCTGGTTCGGGCCGCTGTACGTGGCGCTGCTGGTGGCCGCCGCCGCGCTCGGGCTGGTCGCGTACCGGCGGGCCGCGGACGCCGCCGCGCGGGTCCGGGCGGTCGCGCGGCTCGCCCTGGTCGTCGGGGCGGTGCTGACCCTGCTCGGGTACGTGCACAGCGCGTTGTCGGCGACCGACCCGCTGGGCAACGCCCGCTACCTGTCGGTGCTGCAGATCTCACTGCCGGCGGTGCTCTGGCCGCTCTGGCTGGCCGCCACGTATGCCGTGCGGGCCGGCGTCGGCGGGGCGGCCCGGGTCGGGGGTGCGGCGGCGGGCCTGGTGCTGGCCGCGATCACCGCCGCGACGGTGGCGGCCACCGTGGCGTTCGTCGCCGCCGCGCCGTCGATCCGGGCCGAGGAGCGGCAGGCCCGGGAACTGGCCGACACGGTCCGCGGGGCCGGCCTGCACGAGGTGTACGCGGACTACTGGACCTGCAACCGGTTGGTCTTCAACACCGGTGAGACGGTGGCCTGCGGGGTGCTCGTCGGCAACCTGACGCCGGGGCAGAACCGCTACCTTCCGTACTGGCGGCGGGTGGGGCGGGCGGAACGGCCCGGTTACGTGCTGGCCATCGGGTCGCCGGCGGAACGCACGTTGCGGCTGCTGCTCGGCGACGGGGCGGACGCGGCGGTGCTCGCCGAGATCGGCGACCATCGCGTGTACCACCCGCCGATCGCCCTGCGGCCGTGGCGCTGAGCCGGGGCAATACCCTGGGCCAATGCTCATCCTGCTGCCCCCGTCCGAGGGGAAGGCCGAGGCCGGCGGCGGCCGGCGGCTGGACCTGTCCCGGCTCTCCCTGCCGGAGCTGACCCCGGCCCGGGACGAGGTGCTGGCCGCCCTGGTCGGGCTCTGCGCCGGGCCGGACGAGGCCGCGGCCCGGACCGCGCTGGGCCTGAGCGAGGGGCAGCGCGGCGAGCTGCGCCGCAACGCCCGGCTGCGCGAGGCGGCCACCGGGCCGGCCGGGCAGATCTACACCGGGGTGCTCTACGAGGCGCTCGACCTGGCCTCGCTGCCGCCGGCGGCGCAGCGGCTGGCCCGCCGCTGCGTGCTGGTCAGCTCCGGCCTGTGGGGTGCGGTACGCCTCGCCGACCGGATCCCGCCCTACCGTTGCCCGATCGGGGCGAGGCTGCCGGGCATCGGCGCGCTGTCGGCGTACTGGCGGGGGGCGCTGGCCCCGGCGATGGTGGCGGCGGCCGGCAGCGGGCCGGTGCTGGACCTGCGCTCGGGCGCGTACGCGGCCACCTGGGTGCCGCGCGGGGCGGTCGCGGAGCGCACGGTGACGGTCCGGGTGCTGCACGAACGTGACGTGGACGGGGTGCCGACCCGCTCGGTGGTGAGCCATTTCAACAAGGCCACCAAGGGCCGGCTGGTCCGCGACCTGTTGACCGCCGGCGTCCGGCCGCGCAGCGCCGACGCGCTGGTCGGGGCGCTGCGGGACCTGAAGTACACGGTCGAGGAGCAGCCGGCGGCAACCGGGCGGCCACACCAGCTCAACATCGTCGTGACCGAGCTGTAGGCGCAATTTTTCCTCAAGGCTCGGGCGCATCGGTTTCGCGGTGCCGGTGGCGGGTTCACGGTAGGGGGAATCCTGACGTCGACTAAGGAGTCCTCCGATGGCCCCCGAGTCCACCACACTGCTCGACCGGCCCCGCCCGTTGTCGCCGGCACCGCTGGACTGGTCGACCCTGTCTGACGCGTTCGAGGTCGCCAGCCTGGTGCGGTGCACCCCGCCCCCGGCCACCGGCACCCGCCGGGTCGGCGTCGAGACGTACCGGGGCGGGATCGCCGAGTTCAACCGCGAACACGCGGCGCACCGGATGCGGCAGCTGCTCGGCCGGCTCGACCTGCCGGTCGAACACGAGCTGGCCACCGGCGGCCTGCGCCGCCGCTACGAGCTGCACCGGCTGTGGGTGCCCCGGGAACACCGGTCGGCGTACGCGACGCTGCTGGACAGCGCCTGGCGGCAGGGCCGCCGGGAGCTGCTCGGCGGCCCCGTCCCCGGCGCCTCCCGGGCCCGGCAGATCTGGCGGTCCCGGCTGGCCTCGGCCGCCTGGCGCGCGGCGCTGCTGGCCGGCGGGCGGCACGTCCGCCGGCACTGCCTCGGCGTCCGGCTGGCCGACCGGGACCTGGCCGCGGTGCTGGTGCGCGGCGCGGCGCTGTTGGAGGTCGCGGCGACGCTCCGGCCCGGCGCCGGCTGCTTCCTGGTGAGCGTCGCCAACGGCCCGCACCGGATGCGGATCGTGGACAGCGCCGCCGTCAACCCGGCGATGGTCTGCTGAGTCGTTCCGCCCGTCGCGACCGGCGGACCTGACCAGCGGGGCTTGCGCTTTCAGCGGTGCGCGTCGCACAGTGCTGCCCGTGAGCCGACACTGGACTGTGCGTGGCCGGCGCCGGGTCGCCGCGCCGATGACCGTGGTGATGCTGCTGGTGTCGACCCTCGCCGGCCTCACCGCATGCCAGGACGAGGCGGCCGAGCCGGTGCGCATCCGGATCGCCACGGGCAGTCCGACCGCTGTCTACCACGCCTTCGGCCAGTCGCTGGCCACCATCCTCAACCGGGAGCTGCCCGGGGTGCAGGCCGACGTGGTGGTCACCGCCGCCTCCGCGCAGAACGTCCGGCTGGTCGGCTCCGGCGAGGCGGAGCTGGGCTTCACCCAGGCCGACGTGCTGCCGCCGCGCAACTCGGCGCATCCCCCCGTGCTCGCCGTGGCCCGCGTCTACGACGACCTGCTGCACCTGGTCACCACCGCCAACGGCCCGGTGCGGACGCTGGCCGACCTGCGGGGCCGGTGGGTGTCGGTGGGCGCCGACGGCTCCGGCACGGAGGTCACCGCGACCCGCCTGCTGGAGGTGGCCCAGCTGGGCGGCGACCAGATACACCAGGCGCATCTCGGCCTGGACGACTCGGTGGCTGCGCTGCGCGCCGGCCAGATCGACGCCTTCTTCTTCTCCGGGGGGCTGCCGGTCCGGGGCGTGGCCCAGCTGGCCAGCAGCACCGCTATCCGGCTGATCGACCTGGGCGAGTGGACCGAGCCGCTGCGCCGCGAGTACGGGCAGGTCTACGTGACCCGGGACATCCCCCGCTCGGTGTACGGGGCGGACCCGGCCAGCACGGTGGCGAACCCCAACTATCTGATCGTCCGCGCGGACCTGCCGGAGCCGCTGGTCCGCGAGTTGACCCGGCTGCTGATGGAGCGTCGGGAGGAGTTGGCCGCCGCGCATCCGGCGGCCGGCCGGATGAGTCCCCGGTCGGCGATCGCCACCACCCCGCTGCCGTTGCATCCCGGCGCGGCCGACTGGTACCGCTCGGCGAAACCCTGACCTGCGCTCGGCCGCTGTGGCCCGGCTCAGGCCCGGCCGGCTTCGGCGAGGCGCGGTTCGGTGGTGGCCGGTTCGACCTCCAGTGGCTCCGGCGCCGGGAACCAGACCTCGGCGACGAGGCCCCGGGGGTGGCTCTTGCGCATCGCCAGCCGGCCGTCGGAGGCGTCGACCAGCACCGCGACGATGGTCAGGCCCAGACCGGCGCCGTCGACGTTCTGCACGTCCGGTGCCCGCCAGAACCGCTCGGTGGCCTGGTTGAGCTGGCTGGCCGTCATGCCCGGGCCGGTGTCGCGCACCTGCAGCACGGTCCCGCCGTCGGCCACGCGTACGGTCACCGTCACCTCTTCCCCGTCGCCACTGAACTTGACCGCGTTGTCGATCAGCGCGTCGAGCGTCTGGTCGATGGCGGTCGGCACGGTTTGGGCGTACGCGGGAGCGTCGGCGGGGTCGAGCCGCAGGGTGACCGACCGGTGCCGGGCCAGCGGCTGCCAGGCGGCTACCCGGGCGGCGGCCACCTCGGCGGCGTCGACGGTCACCCGCTGGTTCTCCGCCCGTTCGGCGCGGGCCAGGGTGAGCAGCGCCTCGAGCAGCGTGGCCAGCCGATCGGTCTCCTCCAGCGCGAGCCGGTGCTCGGCGCGCCCGTCGGCGTCGGCCAGACTCGGGCCCAGTTCCTCCACCCGCAGCCGCAACGCGGTCAGCGGGTTGCGCAGCTGGTGGCTTGCGTGCGCCACGAACGCCCGCTGCCGGTCCATCACGTCGGAGACCACGTCGGCCATGTTGTTGAAGCTGGCGGCGAGGCGGCGCAACTCCGGCGGGCCGAGCCGGGGGCGTACCCGGGCGGTGCGGTCACCCTCGGCGATCTCGTGGGTCACCGCGTCGAGTTCGGTGACCGGGCGCAGCACCCAGCCGGCCAGCCCGAACGCGGTGGAGACGCAGGCCAGCACCACGAGCAGGCCGATCGCCGCGAGCAGCAGCCACCAGGCGGCGACGGTACGCCGCACCTTGCCGGCCGGGGTGGTGGTGACCACCGCCCCGAGCACCTCGCCGCCGTCGTTGATCGGGACGGCCACCACCACCGGCCCGGTCATCCACGGCCACACCGACTCCGGTCCGCTGAACTGCTGCCCGGCCAGCGCGATGTCCACCGCGGAGGCGGCGGCCGGGCCCGACTCCCAGTTCGTCGAGGACACCACGGTGTGCCCGTCCCGGTCGACCACGGCGGCCCCGATGCCGTACAGGCCTTCGTAGGCGTCCAACTCCACGTCGAGCGGGCCGGGACCGCGTCCGCGCAACGCCGGGTTGGCGAGCGACGCGAACCGGGTGGCGTCGGCGAGTCGGTCGGCGCGGACCCGGTCGGTCTCCCGGGTGGCCAGGGTGGCCGCCAGGGGTGTTTCCAGGGCCAACAGCACCAGCACCATCAACAGCAGGTAACTGATCACCAGCCGGCGGCGCACTCCGGCCTCCTTACTCGCCGCGGAGTCGGTATCCGACCCCGCGTACGGTCTCCACCAGCGTCGGATCGCCGAGCTTGCCGCGCAGCGAACCGACATGCACTTCCACCGTGTGCCGGTCGGCCCAGGTGGTGCCCCAGACATCCAGCAGGATCCGGTCCCGGGACACCGCCACACCGGGCTGCCGGGCCAACGAGAGCAGAATGTCGAACTCCTTGCGGGTCAGCGCCACCGCCCGGCCGGCCACGCTGACCGTCCGGCCGCTCACGTCGATGCGGACGCGGCCCGCCTCGATCAGGTTACGCTCCGGCGCGGCGTGCACCGTCCGGCGTAGCACCGCCTCGATCCGCGCCTGGAGCTCCACCATGGAGAACGGCTTGACCACGTAGTCGTCGGCGCCGAGCCGCAGGCCGAGCACTCGGTCGCGTTCCTCACCCCGGGCGGTCACCGCGATGATGCCGAGCTGGCTGCTGCGCCGGCGCAGCTCGCGGCACAGGTCGGTGCCGTCGCCGTCGGGCAGGGTCAGATCGAGCAGCACCAGGTCGCAGGGGGCGGCGGAGAGCGCGGCCTCGACGGTGGCGGCGTGCTCCACCTCGTAGCCGCGCCGGGTCAGCGCGGACGACAAGGCACCGGCCACCCGGTGATCGTCCTCGACCAGGAGGATCCGCACCGTGCCTCCCATCCGCTCGACGCGCTGCCCTGGAATGGTGGCAGAAGTGCCGGCAGGACGGAAATGCCCGGGGTCGTTCAGAGACCGAATACCTCGTCGGCGGTCGCGTCGCGGACGCCGTCGACGAAGCCCCGGAAACCCGGGTCCGCGTGGCTGGCCGGCACGCTCGTCACGTTCTCCCCGGTGGCCTGGGTGACGGCGTCGACCAGCGGCGGAAAGTCCGTCTCCGAGTCGCCGAAGGTGTCGTCGTCCGCCTGGCCGAGGTTGATCACGAGCTGGATCTCCTCGCTGGGGGTGTCCGGGTCGCTCGCCCACTCGGCGCCGGCCTGGTGACACTCGTCGTAGACGGCCCGCTGGCCGTCGGTCCAGTCGTCGTCGTAGCTCTGCATCGCCTTCCCTCCGGGAGCTCCCACCCCGAGCATGCCCGCTCCCCTGAGCGGGCGCGGGCGTACGCGGGAACCGGCACGAGGCGGTGACGACACCGCCGAACCGATGAATCGATATGCTGCGTCGAAAACCGGCCCGCCCTGCGACGATGCGAGTTTGACATGACTGACAGCAACGACCGATCCGCCTCCCTGTTCGTTCACCAGACCGCCGAGGTGGAGGAGGGTGCCAAGATCGGCGACGGCACCAAGGTCTGGCACCTGGCCCACATCCGGTCGAGCGCGCAGGTCGGTGCCGGTTGCGTGATCGGCCGGAACGTGTACGTCGACGCGAACGTCACGGTCGGCGACCGGGTGAAGATCCAGAACAACGTCTCGATCTACCAGGGCGTCACCATTGAGGACGAGGTCTTCGTGGGCCCGTCCGCGGTGTTCACCAACGACTTCCGCCCGCGCGCCCAGAACCCGGACTGGACGATCACCCCGACCCTGGTCCGACGGGGTGCCTCGATCGGCGCCAACGCCACCCTGGTCTGCGGGATCGAGGTCGGCGAATACGCGATGATCGCCGCCGGCTCGGTGGTGACCCGGGACGTCAAGCCGTACCAGCTGGTCGCCGGCAACCCGGCCCGGCCCAAGGGCTGGGTCGACGAGAAGGGCGAGGTCATCTCCCGCGACGTCAACACCCCGCCTCAGCGCGGCTGAGCACGCACGAAGGGGCGGCGGCCGGAAGGCCGCCGCCCCTTCGGCACAGCTGCCGCCGTCAGCCGCAGAGTCGGCCGATCTCGGCGCGGAACCGCTCCATCGAATTCGGCTCGTCCGGCCCGAGCAGGTACGTCTTCAGCTCCCGCCGCGCCTCGGTCATCGGGTCGTCGCCGGCCCGGGTCAGCGCGAGGATCTTCTCCAGCTCGCCGCAGTCGGCGGAGAGCAGGTATGCCGCCCGCGAGGTCGGGAAGGTGCTCCGGAACTCGTCCTCCGGCAGGCCGCCCGGGTTGGCCACCACGTACGGGCGCTGGCTCTGCACAAAATCGGAGACCACACTGGACACGTCGCTGATCAGCAGGTCGGTCTGGTTGAAGCAGTCGAACAGCGCGGGGGTGCGCCCGGTGACCACCCGGTGCCCCGGACCGTCCAACGAGGACGCGGCAGGATCGCCACCGGCCGCTCGGATCAGCTCCACCACGCGCTCGTGCACGACCTTGGCCCGCTTGGATCGGGTGCCGGTCAGCGGGTGCGGCTTGTAGATCAGCCGCACCGTCGGGCGGCTCGCGAGCAGGCCCTTGACGATCCGCTCCCCCATCAGCACCAGCGAGGTGTGGTACGGGTCGTCGTCGAGCCAACCCTCCCAGGTGGGGGCGTAGAGCACGGTGAAGGGCCGGTCGGTGGCCTCCGCGCCGAAGGTGTGCACGCCGGCGAGCTGCGGACGCCCGATTTCGACGATGTCGTCGTCGCGGACGCCGACGCCGGCCCGGGCGTAGCGTTCCCGGCCGGCCAGGCCGGCCACCCACACCTCGTCGTACACCTTGCTGTAGGGGTTGACGCTGGCCTGCTTGTCGCTGTCGCCGTGCCCGACGAAGACGTGCTTCGCGCCGGGCTCGCGCAGCATGTGGATGTTCGCGCCGACGTTCGCCGGGTAGAAGGCGACCCGGATCGAATTCAGGTCGAGGTTCATGAAGTCGACGCCGGCCGGTACGCAGATCACCGGCAGTCGGGTGTCCGCCAGCGCGTGGAACGTCTCCTCCGCACGCAGCAGCACCACCGCCCGGCGGCCGGCCGCCTCGACCGGGGCGAGCCACATGTTGGCCTGGTAGACATCCTTGGCCGGGCCGGCGAAGTAGAGCGCCACCTCGGGCCGCTCCCGAGTCATCCACTCGTGCACGGCGGGCAGCACGCCCGGGCTCTGGCCGCGCCCGCGCAGCCAGGCGAGCGCCAACACCGTCGCGGTGACCAGCCCCGCGGCCAGGGTGACCAGCCCGGTCACCACCACCGGCGTGACCCGGTCGACCAGCGCACCCGCCACGGCTGCCGGGACGAGGAGCACGTTGAGCAGCGGCAGCCGCAGATCGGCGAGCCGCTGGGCCCAGGTCGGCGGCACCGGCACCCGGCGCAGCGCGCCGAGGTCGATGTTGCGGGTGAACGCGGGAGTGGCGGCCCGCCCCTCGGCGACCCTGGTGAGGGCGGTGGTGCCCACGGCCACGGTCCAGAGCGCGGCGGGCAGCAGCAGGACCGCGACGGTGGCGCCCGCACCGGGGCGGACCGCGGCGACGATCAGCAGTACGACGGACAGGTCGCGCACGAGCTGTCTCAGCACCGGCCCGAGGCCGGCCTTCTCCAGCAGTTCGCCGGTGGCGGCGAACCGGGTGGCGAGCGCCAGCTCACCGGCGAGGACCACCAGCGCGGCGACCGCGTACGGAATCGCCTGGCCCAGAATGCCCGCCAGAACCATGGCCGCGTACCCGAGCAGGGCCACGCCGGCGGTGGCGACATCCTGCTGGTTGCGTACTCTGCGGAACAACGACACGCTCCCTGTCTGCTCCCTGGCGTCGATCGCAGTGAGCAACTACGACCATAAACGGGACAGATAACTCAAGTATTGCCGGGGTGTGGAACGGGTTAACGGTTGACGACGTGCCGCACCAGCCGGGCAACAAGTGGGCCCCGACCGTCGAACGGCCAGGGCCCACGGGCGTACGGCAGGTCAGCCGCCGATGACCACCCGACGGACGCCGGCCCAGCGGGCCGGGTCGGTGACCCGACGGCCGTCGACCAGCACCGTCACGCCCGGCAGGTCGGCCGGGGCGAGGGTGCGGTACTCGGCGTGGTCGGCCTGGATGACGGCGGCGTCGACCGGCTCCCCGGCGTAGCCGGGCAGGCCGTGCGCGGCCAACTCCTCGTTGGTGTACATCGGGTCGGAGACGTACGGCTTGGCCCCCCGCCGGCGCAGCGCCTCCACCGTCGGGAAGACGCCGGAGAAGGCGGTCTCCTTGACGCCGCCCCGGTAGGACGCGCCGAGCACCAGCACGCCCACGCCGGTCAGGTCGCCGTACGCGGCGGCGAGCAGGTCGACGGCGTAATCCGGCATGGCGGCGTTGGCCTCTCGAGCCGAGCGAACCACGGTGGCGGCCGGGTCGTTCCACAGGTACATCCGCGGGTAGATCGGGATGCAGTGGCCGCCGACGGCGATGCCGGGCGAGTGGATGTGGCTGTACGGCTGGGTGTTGCAGGCCTCGATGACCTTGGTGACGTCAACGCCCACCGTGTCGGCGAACCGGGCGAACTGGTTGGCCAGGCCGATGTTCACGTCCCGGTAGGTCGTCTCGGCGAGCTTGGCCAGCTCGGAGGCCTCGGCCGAGCCCAGGTCCCAGACGCCGTTGGGGCGGTCGAGGTCGGCCCGCTCGTCGAAGTCCAGCACCGCCTCGTAGAAGCGCACGCCGTGCGTGGCGGACGCCTCGTCGATGCCGCCGACCAGCTTCGGGTAGCGGCGCAGGTCGGCGAAGACCCGGCCGGTGAGCACCCGCTCCGGGCTGAAGACCAGGTGGAAATCCGTGCCGGCGGTGAGCCCGGAACCCTCCTCGAGCATCGGCGCCCAGCGGTTGCGGGTGGTGCCGACCGGCAGGGTGGTCTCATAGCTGACCAGGGTGCCCGGCTTCAGGCCGCGGGCGATGGCCCGGGTGGCGTCGTCCATCCAGCCGAAGTCCGGCACCCCCTCGGCGTCGACGAAGAGCGGCACGACCACGACGACCGCCTCGGACTCGGCGACCGCGGCGGCGGTGTCGGTGGTGGCCGACAGCAGCCCGGCGGACACCGCCTCCTTCAGCTTGACGTCCAGGTCGGCCTCGCCCGGGAACGGCACGGCCCCGTCGTTGACCAGCTGGACGACCCGCTCGGAGACGTCGGCACCGATCACCCGGTGCCCCTTCGAGGCGAACTGCACGGCGAGGGGCAGACCGATCTTTCCGAGCGCGACGACGCAGATGTCCATGTGACTACTTTCCTCCAGAGGGCCAGATCCGGCGCAGGCGGGCAAGGAACCGACGGGCGGTCACCGGCGTGATCGCGACGATCACCTGGCTCTTGTGGTTGTTGGTGGGCGTGATGAGGTAGAAACGGACACCACGCCGGGCCAGCAGGCGGGACGCGACGATGCGCCGGTCCACCCGCAGCGGTGCCGAGCCAACGCCGCCCAGGGCGGCCACCTCGACCCTCATCGCCCGGATCTCCCCGCCCGCCGCGACGACCGCGAGCAACCGGTCCACCGCGAAGTCCGTCCGTACGACGGTACCCGGGCCGCCCGGAGCGACGGTCGTCACACCCACCGACTCGCCGACGCTGACCCGGACCGCCTCGGCCGGCAACTCCGCCAGCTCTGCCCAGCGGCTCTGCGCGGTGACCACCAGCACCCGGGCCCCAGCGGCGTCCCGCCCCCAGGCCAGCCCGGTCGCGGTCAGCCGCGCCAGCTCCTCGGCGGCCTGGTCGGTCACCTCGTACCACTCGTCGGGGTAGCCGATCGACGGGTCGCGGAAGCCGACGTAGTGGGCGTACCAGCGCCCGCCCTCGATCGAGACCTCGGGCAGCGCCTTCTCGGCCTGCTGCCCGATCAGCTCGCGCAGCTGGTCCAGGTCGGCATCTCGGGCGAGGGCCAGCCGCAGCCGCCGGTCGGGCACCATCCGGGTCAGGATGGCATCGGTCAGGTACGCCTCGGCGAGCTTGCGGATCCGGTCATGCACCTGCTGTTGCGCGTTCGCGCCGAGGTCGAGGAACTCCGGCCGGAGGAGTTTCGCCACCTCCCAGCTGAAGTGGCGCAGCAGGATCGCGTCGCGCCGCGGGCCCGGCTCGATCAGGTTGGCGACGAAGCCGACCAACTCCTCGGCGCAGCGCAGCCGCTCCTCGAACCGGCTGGAATAGGTGATGTTCTGCGCGTTGTCCCGCTTGACCGCGTAGTAGTACTCGTAGTCGGCGAGGACGGAGATCTTCTTCGCCCGGAAACAGGCCTCCAGCGTGAACGGCTGGTCGCTGCCCATCGGCATGTCGGTGCGGAACCGCAGCCTGTGGCGCTCGATCAGGTCCCGGCGGAACAGCTTCGTGTTCGACAGCGACCAGGGCAGCGCGCTGTCGAACAGGTCGACCCGCTCCTCGGTGCTGGCATAGATGGCCTGGTGCACGTAACGCTTGTTGGTGCCGATCATCCGGCCGAGCACCACGTCGGAGTCCCACCGGTCGGCGGCGGCCACCAGACGCTCCAACGCCTGCAGACCGAGGTAATCGTCTGAGCCGATGAAAAAGACATACCGACCACGGGCCTCGTCCAGGGCACGGTTGCTCGGCGCCGCCGGGCCGCCCGAGTTGGGCTGACTCAGCACCCGGACGGTGCCCGGGTAGCGCTTTGCGTACCGGTCCAGCTCGGCGCCGCTGCCGTCGGTGGAACCGTCGTCGACCGCGACAACCTCCAGCCGATTGAGCCCGATGGTCTGCCCGACCAGCGAGTCCAGGCATGTGGTCAGGTACGGCATGGTGTTGTAGACGGCGACGACGACTGTCACGTCGGGCTGACTCACGCGCCCACCCCCACCGATGTCGGCACGGCGCCGGAGCCCGGACCGCCGACCCGGGCCGGGGCATCCGGCAGCAGCCGCGAATAGACCCCGTCCAGCACCTCCGCCTGCGCCTCCCAGGTCCAGGCCGCCAGCAGACCGGGCCGGTCGTACGCGGCGCGGTAGCGCGCCGGGTCGGCGAGGACGGCCCGCACCGCACGCACGTAGTCCGCCACGTCCTCAGCCGTGAACACCTCGCCCTGCCCGGTCTCCCGGACCGTCTCCGCCATCGTCCGCACGTCGGACACCACCAGCGGCAGACGCGCGTGTGAATACTCGAAGAACTTCGTGATCAGCGCGATCTCGTGGTTCGGCCAGTGGTGGATCGGAATGATCCCCACCTGCGCCCCCGACAGGAACGGCACCACCTGGTTGTGCGGCACGTAGGGCAGCACGTGCACCCGCCCGCCCACCCCCAGCTCCTCGGCGCGCCGGCGCAAGCCCTTCACGTACGCCGAGTCGGGTTTGTTGACCACGAAGGCGACGTGCGCCTCGGGCAGCTGCGGCAGCGCCTCGACCATGACGTCCAGCCCTCGGCGGGCGGCGGCGACGCCGCTGTAGACCAGCAGCGGCTCCTCCGGGCGTAGGCCGCAGAGGGCGCGGATGTCCGGGGCAGGCTCGTCGCCGGCGGCGGGCAGCTCGTCCAGCGCCGGGGCGTTGAGCACCACCGCCGGCCGCTCGGCCAGCCGGTGCTCGGTCTGGAGCAGGTCGGCCAGCCCGCCGGAGACGGTCATCGCGGCGTCGGCGTACGGGACGAACTCGCGCTCGTGGGCGGTGTTACCCGGGAGCCAGCGCGCATTGTCCCGCCACGGCTGCACCCCGGGAAGGTACTCGTGGGCGTCCCAGACCACGGCGATCCGCCGCCCCTTGACCGCCGCCCGAACCTTCGCGCGGGCGGCCACGCCGAGCATCCGGAAGTCGTTGGCGTGGATCAGGTCCGGCTGCAGCTCGTCGATCGTCGGGCCGTAGGCCAGCTCGTAGTCCCACAGGCCCGGCTCCAGCCGCCGCCATGCCCCGTCGCCCTGGACCTGCTGCCAGAACAGCGTGTAGGCCCGGTCCCAGGGGCCGTCGAGCTTGCGGCCCTTACGCGCCCGGCTCAGCTCCCGATTGCGCAGCGACACCCAGCGCCGGACCAGCCCGGATAGCTTCTCCTCGACCCGCAGCGCCGGCCAGGCCAGCCGCGCGGCACGGGCGCCTTCGCGGCCGGCGAGGGTCAACGCCGCCCGTCGGAACCGCAGGTCCGCGCGCCAGGCCTTCACCGCCTGGCTGCGCTGGACGCCGATCCCGGTCGGGGGGTACGCGAGGGGCGCGCGCAGCCAGGCACGCCGGAACTCGTGCCGGCGCTTTGCCAGCGGCTCGGGCATCGGCAGCAGGCGTACCTCGGCCTCGCCGAGCCGCCAGCTGCGCACCCCGCCACCGGACACTCGCCCGAGGAGGATGACCTCCCAGCCGGCCGCGGCGGCGGAGCGGGCGGCCTTCTGCACCCGCGAGTCCCCCTGCACGCCGTTGTCGACCAGCATGACGACACGTCCCCGGGCACCCGGACCCGCGGCGCCGCCTCTGCGCTCCATCGTCTGTTTCTCCGCCTCTCCCCGACAGGCCGGGGAACCGGTCCGAAATCCCGAACGATTGTACGAGAGCGGGCCGCCGAGCCGGTCCCCTCGGGCCCGCGCCCGGGTCGGAATCGCCGCCACGCGACCCGGAGCGTACCCTCCCGGCAGAATGTTCCGACGCGCGCGTCGACGGGCGGCCGCGCGAGCACCGTGCCAGTTCCTCACTTACTAGGGGAAGTGTGGGCAGATGCCAGAAAAGTTGCCATCTAGTGGTCCACGCTCCAGCACCGGCACGCGCGTTTTCCCGCCCAACCGCATCCGCCAGATCATCTGGCTGCTCGCCGCTGCCGCCCTGGCGAGCCTGCTCTGGTGGGCCCGCTGGGAGACCTCGCCACAGCACGCCTACCCCGACACCTACTGGTACGCCCGCCAGGCCGTCGCGATGGCGGGTACGCCGACACCAGAGGCCGGCCGCTTCGCCGCCCGGTTGGTGTGCCACCACGGCATGCCGCCCCCGAAGCCCGGCGTCGAGTGCGTCCCCGGCACCCGGCGGTGGGCGGCCGAGATGCCCCAGCGCTACCAGCGGATCTTCACCACCCGGCCGGGCTACTCGCTGGTGGCCGCGCCGTTCGTCCGGGTGTTCGGCGCGCACGGGCTGGTGGCGGCCACCGCGCTGCTCGCCGTCCTGGCCGGAGTGCTGGCCGCCCTGGCCGTCCGGCTGCTCGGCGGCGGCCCGGTCAGCTCGCTCTTCGCCACGCTGCTGCTGTTCCTGCTGCCGACCGGGTTCTGGTTGACCCGGCTGCTCGGCGAGGCGGGGGCCACCGCGTTCGCCCTGGCCGCGCTCTGCGCCGCCGTACCGCTGCTGAAGCCCACCTCGACGGCGGCCGCACGCCGCGTCGCCGCCGCCGGGGTGCTGGCCGCGCTGCTCGCGACCACGGTGACCAAGCCGGCGACTGGGCTGCTGCTGTCGGTGGCGCTGACCGTGGTGGGGGCCGGGCTGGTGCTGTGGCACCGGCGCCGGGCCGGCTGGGAGCCGGGCCTGCTGCTGTTCACCGCGGCCGCCGGGACCGCCTCGGCGGTGTGGCTGGCGCTGAGCGCGGCGCTGCACATCCCCGGCGCGTCGGAAACTCTTCAGGACAAATTCACCCGGCACTTCACCCGACCGGACGTGCCGGACCCGTGGGCCCGGCTGATCCGGCTCAACCAGGAGTTCTGGCCGACCCAGCTCGACGAGTGGTGGAACGGGGGCGCGCCGTTGCAGGCCTCCGCGTTTCTGGCGGTGCTGGTGATCGGCTACGCCGCGCTCTTCCGCGCGCTGCCCGCGCGGGCGGCGGCGCTTTGGGCCACGGCCGGCGCCACCGGGCTGCTCACCCTGCTGGCGCACCCGAAGCCGTCAGAGGTCGACCGGCTGGTGCTGATCATCTGGCTGCCGGTGGTGGTCGGCGTGGCGCTGCTGATGCGCGCGGGCACGCCGGCGGCCACCCGGGAGCCGGCTCCACCAGGGCGCACGGCGGTCCCGGCGCAGCGGGTCTGACGCCGGCCGTCATCAGGAGGTCAGCGATCGGACGTCCCAGACCCACACGTCGTCCACCCGCCGGCCCGGCCCGAAGCAGGCGTCCAGCACCGAACGCAGCTCGTCCTGCCGCCGGTGTCGCGGCAGGACCACGGCGTCGGCCTTCCAGTGGCGTACGTCGGCGACCGCCTGCTCACGCTCCCCGGAGGTGACCGTGATCGGGGCGGGACGCTCGCCCGTCGCCACCTCCGTCCAGAGCACCGCGGTCGGGCGCGGGTCCACCCCCCACCGGCCGGTGTCGTCAGTCGGCGAGGTGGGGCCGAGGAAGTAGCCCTGCGGCACCGCGAATCCCACCCCGGCGGCGGTGCCCCAGCGCACCGAGGTCATGTTCTCCACCGGCACCGGCACCAGGGTGCGGCCCGGGGCCACGTACTCGCGCCAGCCGCCGCCGGTGACGAAGTGCGGCACAGACGGGCGGTGGGCGGCCGGCAGCGGCATCGGCAGCACCGGCACCAGAGCCGCGGCCAGCGCCAGACCCACCACCGGACGCAGCGGCACCCCGCCCAGCCGGCGCCGGAGCCGGCCGGTGAGCAGCCGATCCACCACGACGGCCACCAGGATCCCGAGGGCCGCCGTGGTGATCAGCGCGAACCGGGCGACCACCATGGCGTCGACCACCGGCAGCCCGTTGAGCAGCCGGAACGGGCCGGGTACGCCCGAGCCGCGGACCGCCCAGTTGATGGTGTTGCCCAGCGACAGCAGCGCGGACGCCACCGCGGTGAACGCCACCACCCGGACCAGGTGCTCCCGGCGCAAGCAGGCCACCGCGCCGAGCGCGAAGAGGGCCAACGGCCAGCCGTAGAAGCTGGACTCCTCGGTCACGTTGGCGGCCAGCCGGCGCGGGTCGGGCGAGCCGCCCGCCAGCGACTGGGTGGCATAGTTGACGTACGAGGCCAAGCGGAGGGCGTACTTGTCGGGATCGGCCGGATGGCCGGTGCGGTGCCCGGGGCCGAACCACTGCATCCACAGCGGGTACGCGGTCAGCACGAGGGTGAACGCGCCGGCGACGGCGAGCACCCCCAGCGCCCGGGGCACCACGGCGAGAGTGGCGCGAGGCCGGAACAGCAGCTGGCCGACCAGTGCCAGGACGCAGCCCAGGGCAAGGATGAAGAGGATCTCCACGCTGACGAAGAACTGGATGGAGACGAGCGCGCCGAGGATGAGCCCGTCCCGCACCGGTCGGCCGCCATTGGTGAGCCGGACGACCTGCCAGACGATCAGCGGGACCAGCCATTGGGCCGTGATGTGCGGGTGGCCGTTGCTGTGCGAGATCATCGCCGGGGCGAAGGCGCAGCAGGCGCCGCCCACCGCCGCGGCCAGCCGGCGGGTGACCAGGTGCCGGGAAAGCACCCAGTACCAGGCGAAGGCGGTGCCGGCCAGATTCGCCGTGATCAGCACGAGGTACGACAGCGTGGCCCCGCCGAGCAGGGTGAGCGGGGCGAGCAGCACGCCGGGCAGCTGGATGCCGACATTGGTCACCAGGTTCACGCCGTCCGGCGCGTTCTGCAGGGTGCTGAAGAACGGATTCTCCAGGTGGGCGACCGCGTGCGCCGCATGGGCCAGCATCCACTCGTTGAAGTCCTGGTCGAACGGCTGCCGGCCGAGCACCCGGCCGGGCACGTCACGCCACCCGTGTGCGGTCACCCAGAACGCGCCGGCCAGGAACAACAGCAGAGCGAACAGGTCGGCACGGCGGGACGCCGGCCGGGACCGGACGGCGCTGCCGGACGGCTCGTCACCACCGGGCCGGTCGGCGAGGCCGGGTGCCTCCCCGGCCGCGCCGGGAGCCTCGGTGCCTTCGGTCGCCAGCCGGTGGAAAGCAGTCACAGTGCATGATCCCATCCAAGGACGACCATTCGGCCAGTGATTGATCGAAATAGCCCTCACGGATGCCGGGTGCCCGGACCCTTAGCATGTCCCGGTGGCCCTCTCACCCCCTGTCAACGCGGCACCCGGCCCGGCGGCCGGTCCCGCGCCGCTGCCCGACAGCGCCCGGTTCACGTCCCCGCCCGGCAGCCCACCGCCTCGCGAGTACGGCCTGGACGCGCTGCGCATCGTGGCGATCTGCGGCGTCGTCGCCATTCACATCTTCGGCGTGCTCGTCGGCAAGGACGACCTGCGCGGGCAGACCGGTTGGTGGATCGCCACGGCGATCGACATCGGCGCGATCTGGACGGTGCCGGCGTTCATCATGATCAGCGGGGCGTTCGTCCTGGCCCCCCGGGCGCACCGCGCCGGTCCGGCCGCCTTCTACCGCAAGCGGTTCACCCGGATCCTGCCCGCGATGATCGTCTGGCACGTGGTCTACGTGGTCGTGGTCCGGATGGCGATGCGCGGCGAGCACGTGACCGCCACCGGGCTGGCCCGGCTACTGATCGACGGCAAGGTCTTCACCGCGCTGTACTTCCTCTGGTTGATCGCCGGGCTCTACGTCATCGCCCCGGTGCTGGCGCCCTTCCTGCACGCCGGCGGCCGGTACCGGTCGCTGATCACGGCCGGGGTGGCGCTGGGCTGGACGATGGTGGCGTACATGATCCCGGGCTGGGCGCTGCTCCTCGGAGACTCCCGGCCGAATATCCTGACCAGCTGGAACCGCTGGTGGCCGTACGTGGGCTTCTTCATCGCCGGCTGGGCGCTGCGCAGGGTGGTGCTCAACCGGCTCTGGACCACGGTGGCGCTGCTCGGCGCCGGGCTGCTGCTGGCCGAGGCGATCTGGCAGTACGGGGCGGCCCCGAAGCACCGGCTGTTCCAGGCCACCTTCCCGGTGATGGCCACCGGCACGTTGGTCGCTGCGGCCACCCTGCTGATCTTCCTGGCCGCGGTCAGCATCGGCGCCCGCACCACCTGGCGACCCGCGGTGGCCCGGGCGATGGTCCGGCTCTCCGACGCCTCGTTCGGAGTCTTCCTGATCCACCTGCTGGTCTTCGAGGTGTTCCGGCAGCTGATTCCCGACGTCGAGGCGGGACGGTCGCTGGCGGTGATCGGTCTGGTCTACCCGGCAGTGCTGGTGGTCTCGTTCGCCGTCTCGATGCTGGCCGCGCGCATCCCGTACGTCCGCGCCGTCTTCTGATCCGAACGCGCGACGGCCCGCCGACCGGAGTCGGCGGGCCGTCGTCGTACCGGGTTCAGCCGAGGAACGGGGCGAGCTGCCGCGCCGTCCAGGTGCCGTCGTGGTACGTGCGGGCGTACTGGGCCGAGGCGAGCCCGAGCTTGGCGGTGGCGTCCCGGTCGTCGAGCAGCGACTCCACGACCTCCGTCAGGTTCGCCGGGGAGGCGTTGACGATGGGCAGGTCACCACCGACCGTCTTGATCACCTGGTCGCTGAGGTACGCCACCACCGGCTTGCCAGCCGCCATCGCCTCGACCGCGAAGGTGCCGAAGCTGCCGGTGGTGAACTGGTCCAGCACCAGGTCGCACTCGCGGACCAGCTTGCGCATCTCGGCCCAGGCCACGCCCTCGGCCAGGCGCAGCTCGATGACTCCCTTGTCGTGCAGAGCCTGCATGGCCGGGAGGATCCGGTCGGTGCCCTTTGTCCACCGCTTCGACGGTGCGTGCAGCACCAGCGGGCGGGACCGCTCCATCACCAGCCGATCGCAGGCCCAGGACTCCACGTCCACCACCAGCGGCGTCCACGTGGCCCAGGGCAGGTCCTCCAGCAGGTCCGGAGTGGTGACGAAGGCGGGCAGGCCGGACTCCTCGGCCACCCGGCGGTTCCGCTCCGCCTTCTTCTGCAGCTTGGCCGCGATGCCCTCTGGCGCGTCGGCGAAGAGCGAGAACTCGTGCCGCTTCAGGTGCCGCCCCGGGTGGCGGATCTCGCTGCCGTGCGCCAGCAGCGCCACCTTGATGCCGGCCTTGTGCAGTGCCGCCAGGTCACCCGCGATGTTGTCGCCGTTGAGATGGCCGAAGAGCGGCATAAAGGCATCGACCAGCACGTGTGTGTACCGGTTGAGCACCCGGTGGAGCTGCTCCGTCTGGAAATCGAGCTCCGGCTGCCGCAGCGAGTCCAGGTAGACGTCGGCCGGGTAGTCGAACGAGGTGGGGAGCTTGTTCATCACCACCTCGATCGACACATCCGGCAGGTCGCGGGTGATCGCCTTGGCGAAGGCGGCGGCCTGCCCGGCGTAGTTCGCCGGCCCGAGGCCGAGCCGGATCCTGGTGTCGGAGAGCGCACGCCAGGCCGGCAGCTCGCGTCGCTCGGTCGCCCGGCCGCGCAGCAGCCCCGCCGGCCGCTCCTGCACCGCCCACGACACGTCCGGGCGTGGTGCGGCCGGCGCGCGGCCGGAGATCTCTCGGTAGAGCGTGAGCAGCTTGCTGCTCTGCCGCTCCCAGGAGAGCTCGTCGAGGACCGGCTCGGTGATGTTCGCGGCCAGCTCCGACCGTCGGGCGGTGGCCCGCTTGACCGCGGCGGCGAAGCCCGCCGCGTCACCCGCACCGAACACCTCGCCGATGTCGTGCTGCTCGACGAACGCCCGGACGACCTGCACGTCGCTGGTGACCAGGGGCAGTCGCGCGTGCAGGTACTCGGAGACCTTGGTCGGCAGCGACAGCTCGCAGTTCGGGGTGCGCCGGAACGGGATCAGGCCCAGATCGGCGGAGCTGAAATAGTCCGCCACCTCGTACGGCGAAACGTACGGCAGCAGATGCACGCGGTCGCGGGCGCCGAGCGCCTCGGCCTTGGCCAGCAGCTCCTCGAGCAGCGGGGTCACCCCCCCGGTGACCAGCGCCAGATGATGCTCGGGCAGCTGTGGCAGGGCCGCGATGACGGTGTCCAACCCCCGCTCCGGGCCGATCCAGCCGCCGTACACCATCAGCGGGATGTCCTCGGCGAGGCCGGCCCGCACGCGGACGGAGGCCTCGACCTTGCCGCTGCCGATGCCCGCGCGGACCGGCGAGTTGCCGACCACCAACGGGCTCTTCGCCAGGCCGTACTGCGTACGCAGCAGCTCGGCGATCTGGTCGGAGACCGTGACCACCGCGTCGGCCCGGGCAATGAACTCCCGCTCGGCCGCCTTGACGCCGCTGGCCTGCTGCGGCTTCGGCCACTCCACGCCCTGGACGTACTCGTGGGCGTCGTAGATCCAGACGCACTTCTTGCCCCGGGCACGCAGCCGGGCGGCACTCATCGCCGCAGTGGGGATGGTGTTGATGTCGTTGGCGTGGATGACGTCCGGCTCGAGCTCCTCGAGGACCGGCCCGAAGGCCAGGTCGATGTCGAGCAGGGTCGGCCAGTCGGTACGCCAGTCACCGGTCGGCGGCAGCAGCTTGTTGCCGTGGAACTGCTCCCAGCCCCAAGCCCGTACGCGCAGCTCGTGAAACGCCTCGTGCGCCTTGATCCAGGCCCGCGGCGGCGGATTCGGCTTGCCGGTCTGCGCGCGCAGCCAGGCCTGGTGCCGGGCCCGGTAGCGGGTCAGCGTCGGCTTGTCGGGGATGCGGAACTGGGTGAACGCGCGCCGGATCCGGTGCCGGCGGGCGGGGTCCCGGGACAGGACCGGTACGACGGGTACGCGAAGCACCTCGATCGGGCCCATCGCGGAGCGCGTCGGCTCCCCGCGCTTCTTGCTCGCACTACGGCCCACCAGGACGACGTCCCAGCCGTCCCGGGCGGCGGCGATTGCGGTCTTCTGGACGCGGGAGTCTCCGGTGATGCCGTTCGCTACCAGGACGACGAGTCTCGGTGGACGGGTGGGCGATGACATTCGCTGTCCTTCTGTGAGGGGCTGACGTGAACCCGCAAGCCGCGGCCCGCCGGGGCGGACCGCAGCCCGCCGGGTCAGCGGATGGGGAGGACGCCCTCGGCGCGGGGCGCGTTCCGCGTCCCGACGCTGACGGTGCTGCCATCGGAGGCCGACCGCAGCAGCGCGCCGGCCACCTCGACGGTCCGCAGGCCCTGGCGGAGGGTGACGATGTCGCTCTGCTTACCCTCCACGGCGTCGCGGAACCGCTCGTGCTCGACGAGCAACGGCTCACGCTTCGGGATGGCGTAGCGGACCATGTCGCCCTCGGCGACCCCGCGGAAGGCGCGCAGCGCTTCCCATTCGGTGTCGATCGCAGCGTTGGCGTAGAAGGTGAGGTCGGCGGTGAGCGTGTCGGCGATGAAGCAGCCCTTGTCCCCGGTGACCACGGTGGACCGCTCCTTGAGCGGGCTCAGCCAGTTCACCAGGTGGTTGACCATCGTGCCGTCGGCGAGCTGACCGACCACGGCGACCATGTCCTCGTGCAGCCGGCCGCTACGGGAGACCGTCCGGGCCGAGACCGAGGTGTATTCCTGGCCGGTGACCCAACTGGTCAGGTCGATGTCGTGGGTGGCCAGGTCCATCACCACGCCGACGTCGGCGATCCGGTGCGGGAACGGGCCCTGCCGGCGGGTGACCACCTGGAAGACCTCGCCCAGTTCGCCGGCCTCCAGCCGGACCCGCAGGCTCTGTAGCGCCGGGTTGTAGCGCTCGATGTGGCCGACGCCGGCGACCAGCCCGGCGGACTCGAACGCCTCGACCAGGCGGGTGGCCGCCTCGACCGACTGGGCCAGCGGCTTCTCGATCAGCGCGCTCACGCCGTTGCGGGCCAGCTCCAACCCGACCTGCTCGTGCAGCCCGGTCGGGCAGGCGACCACGGCGTAGTCGACGCCCATCGCCAGCAGGTCGCCCAGCTCGGGGACCACCGGCGCGCGCAGCGTGCCGGTGACGTCGCCGGCCGGGTCGACGACGCCGACCAGCTCGACCCCGTCCAGGTTGGACAGCACCCGGGCGTGGTTACGGCCCATCGCGCCGAGGCCGATCAGGCCGGCGCGCAGCTTGCCGCTCTGGCTCATGCCGCCACTCCGCTCGCTCACCGGGCACCTCCGGCGAGGTTCGCGCCCTCGGCGATCCGGTCGAGGTCCGCCTGGCTCAGCGACGGATGCACCGGCAGCGAGATGACCTCGGCGGCGGCCCGCTCGGTCTCCGGCAGCTGCCACGGACCTGGCGTGCCATCCTCGGTGAGATACGGCGTGAGCCGGTGGATCGGAGTCGGGTAGTAGACGGCGTTGCCGATGCCCAGCTCGGTGAGGCGGGCCATGGCGGCGTCGCGGTTGCCCTTCACCCGCACGGTGTACTGGTGGTAGACGTGCCGGGCGCCGTCGACCACCGGCGGGACGACCATCCCGGTGATGGCGGAGTCGAGGAACTTGGCGTTGGCCCGCCGCTGCTCGGTCCACTCCGGAAGCTGGCGGAGCTGCACCCGGCCGATCGCCGCGGCCACGTCGGTCATCCGCATGTTGGCACCGACGATCTCGTTGGCGTACCGCTGTTCCATGCCCTGGTTGCGCAGCAGCCGCAGGGTCCGGGCCAGGCCGGCGTCGGCGGTCGTGACCATGCCGCCCTCCAGGGCGTGCATGTTCTTCGTCGGATAGAAGCTGAAGCAGCCGGCGGTGCCGAACGCGCCGACCGGGGTGTCGTGCAGGCTGGCTCCGTGCGCCTGGGCGGCGTCCTCGACCACTGCGAGGTTGTGCCGCTCGGCGATGGCCATGATTCGGTCCATCGCGGCCGGGTGGCCGTACAGGTGCACCGGCATGATCGCGACGGTGCGCGGGGTGATCGCCGCGGCGACCGCCTCCGGGTCGACGCAGAAGCTGCCGGGCTCGATGTCGACGAAGATCGGCTCGGCGCCGACCAGGCGAACGGCGTTGGCGCTGGCGGCGAAGGAGAACGAGGGCACGATGACCTCGTCGCCCGGGCCGAACCCGAGCGCCATCAGGGTGAGCTGAAGGGCCGAGGTGCCGGAGTTGACGGCGATGCAGTGCCGGCCGGCAACCAGTTCGCCGAACTCCTCCTCGAACGCCGCGACCTCCGGACCCTGCACGACCCGGCCGCTGCGCAGCACCCGGACCGCCGCCTCGATCTCCGCCTCACCGATGATCGGTCGTGCTGGGGGAATGAACTCTGGGTGCGGCCCGACCATGGGGCTTCCTCCTGTCGACACGGTTGTCACTTGGGGGCGAATTGGGATGGTAGAGGTTTCTGGGGGAGATAACCCGGCCGCAACCATTGTCCGACCAGTTGTACCCCAATGTTCATGCTCGGTTGTCAGACCGCCAGGACGGCTCCGGGTCAGACTTCCACCTTGTCGCGAACGGGCCCAACGCATGCTACTCGCAGCGCCGCGACGATTGCGGAGGCCAGCCGGGGCACTTCTTCGGCAGCCAGTGGAGCTCGGGAAATAGCCATCCGCCAGTAGACCGGCCCGACGATCAGGTCGACCGCGCACCGCGGGTCGGTCTCCGGCGGCAGTTCCCCGCGCTCGACCGCCCGGCCGATCAGGATCCGCCCGACGGTCTGCTGGTAGTCGCCAAGGGCTTGCTGGAGCTTCTCGGCGATCTGGGGATTGCGGGCGGCCTCGGCGAGCAGGTCCGGAATGATCTGCGAGGCCAGCCGGTGCCGCAGCGCCCGGGCCAGCACGTGCAGCAGGATCTCCAGGTCGCCCAGGAGGCTGCCGGTGTCCAGCAGTGGCAGGTTACGCCCCGCCACGGCGGAGACCATGTCCAGCACCAGGTCGAGCTTCGACCGCCAACGGCGATAGATTGCCGTCTTGCTGACCCCCGCCCGGCGCGCCACCGCCTCGATGGACAGGCGGCCGTAACCGACCTCGGCCAACTCCTGCACGACGGCCGTCCGGATCGCCGTGGTGATCTCGCCGCGCAGCACCGCCGCGCCCGCCGGCGCGCGCCTCTTCTCGGTCGTCACGTGGGACAATGTAGCGCAACGACGGTACGGTTGCGTCCCGACGTGTTTTGGACTACCTTCCACGCAGCAGCCGGGGGGGGGTTCCGCCGCACCGGCGGGCCAGCTTCTCTCGCCGCGACACCTTTCACCTGCTCCCCATCGGCACGAAAGATCGGAGCACCTGTCATGGCCAACACCGCGGTGGCCGCCCCCGACTCCGGACTGACCCAGGCTCAGCTCGCCAAGCGGTACGGACTGCGGGTCGCCGGGGAACGCCCACCCCTGGCCGAGTACGCCCGCCGACTGTGGGCCTACCGACACTTCATGACCGCGTACTCGCGGGCGAAGGTCGCCTCGTCGTTCAGTCAGACACAGCTCGGCCAACTGTGGCAGGTGCTGACGCCGCTCACCAACGCGGCGGTCTACTACCTGATCTTCGGCGTCATCATCTCGCAGAACCGGCACGTGTCGAACTTCATCGCGTACCTCTGCACGGGCGTCTTCATCTTCCTGTTCACCCAGAGCGCGGCGTTGCAGGGCACCAACGCGATCACCGGCAACCTGGGCCTGATCCGGGCCCTCCAGTTCCCCCGGGCCGCGCTGCCGATCACCGTCACCCTGGTGCAGTTGCAGCAGCTGCTCATGTCGATGGGAGTGCTGGCGATCATCGTGCTGCTGACCGGCGAGCCGCTGACCTTCCGGTGGCTGCTGCTCGCGCCCATGTTGGTGCTCCAAACGGTCTTCAACGTCGGGTTGACGATGGTGATGGCCCGGCTCGGCTCGAAGATCACTGACCTGCGGCAGGTCATGCCGTTCGTGCTGCGCACCTGGATGTACGCCTCGGGTGTGCTCTACAGCGTCAAGCTCTTCGAGGACCGGCTTCCGGGCTGGGCGGCGACCCTGATGGAGGCCAACCCGGCGCTGGTCTTCATCGAGCTGGCCCGGTACGCGCTGCTGGACTCCCACCAGGCGAACCTGGTGGGCCCGCCGCTGCAGCTGTGGGGCTTCGCCGTGGCCTGGGCGGTCGTCATGGGACTCGGCGGGTTCGTCTACTTCTGGCGCGGAGAAGAGGAGTACGGCCGTGGCTGAGCACACCCAACCGGCGGTGAGCACCGCCGTCGCCGACGCGGGACGGGTCCCCACCGTCGTGGTGGACGACGTGCACGTGATCTACCGCATCCACAAGGGCGCCACCGGCGGCAACAGCCCGGTCTCCGCCCTCAAGCGCATGGTGACCCGGACCAACGCGCCGAACGTCCGCGAGGTGCACGCGGTCAAGGGGGTGAGCTTCACCGCGTACCAGGGTGAGGCGATCGGGTTGATCGGCAGCAACGGCTCCGGCAAGTCGACCCTGCTGCGGGCCATCGCCGGGCTGCTCCCGCCCGCCCGGGGCGCGGTCTACACCCTGGGCCAGCCCTCGCTGCTCGGCGTGAACGCGGCCCTGCTCAACGACCTCTCCGGCGAACGCAACGTGGTGCTCGGCTGCCTGGCCATGGGCATGCCGCCGGAGGAGGTCAAGCGGCTGGCCCCGGAGATCATCGAGTTCTCCGGGATCAACGAGCGGGGCGACTTCGCCTCGCTGCCGATGCGCACCTACTCCTCCGGCATGGGGGCCCGGCTGCGCTTCGCCATCGCCGCCGCCAAGAAGCACGACGTGCTGCTCATCGACGAGGCCCTCGCGACCGGTGACCGCAAGTTCCGAGCCCGGAGCGAGCAGCGGGTGCGGGAGCTGCGCGAGAGCGCCGGCACCGTGTTCCTGGTCAGCCACTCGATCAGCTCGATCCGGGACACCTGCGAGCGGACCATCTGGCTGGAGGGGGGCGTCCTGAAGATGGACGGCCCCACCGCCGAGGTCTGCGCGGCGTACGAGAGCCAGAAGTAGCACGACGGAGCGCACCGGCCCGGGTTCGCCAGGTCGGTGCGCTCCGTCGTCCGCGTTAGTGTTACCTCGGCCCCGACCAAAATTCGCCACCCGGTCATCGAGGCGTAAACCCCCCGTCCCCCCGCAAAGTGAGGATCGGTAATGATGCAGGACCACACCACCAGCCCGGACGCCGCCGTGCCTGCGGCGACACCGTGGCGACCGTCGCGGACGGTGGCGGTGGTGCTGGCCGGCGGCACCGGGACGCGGCTCGGGCTCGGCATCCCCAAGCAACTGCTCAAGATCGCCGGTAAACCGATCATCGAACACACCCTGGCCGTCTTCGAGGCCGCCCCCGAGATCGACGAGATCATCGTGCTGATGGCCGCCGGTCACGTGGCCGAGGCGCAGCGGATCGTCGACAAGGCCGGTTTCCGCAAGGTCAGCAAGGTCGTCGAGGGCGGCGACACCCGCAACGCCACCACCCGCATCGCCCTCGACACGATCGGCGGCGACGATGTCAACGTCCTCTTCCACGACGCGGTCCGTCCGCTGGTCAGCGCCCGGATCGTGCGCGAGTGCGTGAACGCGCTGTGGACGTACTCGGCCGTGGACGTGGCGATCCCGTCGGCCGACACGATCATCCAGGTCGACGAGAACGACTGCATCACCGACATCCCGGTCCGCGCCACGCTGCGCCGGGGCCAGACCCCGCAGGCGTTCCGGTCCGGCACCATCCGGGAGGCGTACGAGCGGGCCGAGGGCGACCCCGACTTCGCCGCCACCGACGACTGCGGTGTGGTGCTGCGCTATCTGCCCGGCACGCCGATCAAGGTGATCGACGGTTCGGACGAGAACATCAAGGTCACCCACCCGGTCGACGTGCACCTGGCCGACAAGCTCTTTCAGCTCGCCTCCGCCCAGGCCCCCCGGGTGGACGATGACCGCAGCTACGGCGAGGAGCTCACCGGCCGGACCATCGTCGTCTTCGGCGGCAGCTACGGCATCGGCCACGAGCTGACCGAACTGGCCCGCGGCTACGGCGCCCAGGTATTCCCGTTCAGCCGATCCACCACCGGCACCCACGTCGAGCGGGCTGAGGACGTGGCCAGCGCGCTGAAGACCGCCTTCGAGGCGACCGGCCGGATCGACCATGTGGTCGTCACCGCCGGCATCCTGGAGCGGGGCGCCCTCGCCGAGATGGACGAGGAGACGATGGACCGGCTCCTGCAGGTCAACTTCGTCGGCCCGGTCACCATCGCGCGGCAGTCGCTGCCGTACCTGCGGCAGACCAAGGGCCAGCTGCTGCTCTACACTTCCAGCTCGTACACCCGGGGCCGGGCCCGGTATGCGCTCTACTCGGCGACCAAGGCCGCGCTGGTCAACCTGACCCAGGCGCTCGCCGACGAGTGGGCCGAGTTCAGCGTACGGGTCAACTGCGTCAATCCGGAGCGCACCGCGACCCCGATGCGCACCAAGGCGTTCGGCGAGGAGCCGGAGCACACTCTGCTGTCGGCCGAGGTGGTCGCCCGGGCCTCACTGGACGTGTTGATCTCCGAGCTGACCGGCCAGGTGATCGACGTACGCCGGGCGCCGGGCGAGCCGGCGGTGGCGGTGCCGGCGCAGCCCGCCGCGACCGCCGACGAGCTTTCCACCGGCATCGACGCCGGCTGACGGCAGGACGGAGGCGATCCGGCGACATGCGTGCTGAGCTGGCTCGGAAACTGCTCGCCCGGGTGCTGACCACCGGGCTGGCGGTGCTGGCCTTCCTCGTGGTGGCGCTCACCGGGGCGACCGGCTGGGGGTTGGCGATCGCGGTCGCCGCCCTGGCCGCCGCCGGCTGGGAACGCCGGGTCCGGCCGAGCGCCGACGGCGTCGCCGGGTCGGCGCTCGTCGCCGCCGCGATCCTGGTCGCCTACGCCCGCCGGCTCGACGCTGGCTTCGACCCGGCGATGGCCGCCACCGCGCTGGTGCTGCTCGGCCTGGTGCTGCTGGTGGGGCCGCTGCGCGACGCCGGCGCCCTGGAGATCCGCGCGGCCAACCTTCCGGTCCGTACCTGGACGCCGCTGATCGCCGCCCGGCTCGGCGACGCGCTGCTGGTGCTGCTCGCCCTGGTGGCGGTGGCCGCCGGCCTGACCCTGCCCGCCTGGATGGCGCTGGCCGTGGCCCTGCTGGTCGGGGCGGCCTGCGGCGCGGTCGGGCTGGACCTGGCCCGGCGCCGGTTCCGGCCGGCCACCGGCGGTGGCCCGATAGGCCGGGCGCTGCGCCGGCACCGGCCCGAGTTCGTGCTCTACTTCTCCGCCCCGCCCGGCTCGGAATACCAGGTCACCATGTGGCTGCCGTACCTGGAGCGGATCGGGCGGCCGTTCCTGGTCCTGCTGCGGGAGCCGCGGTTCCTGCCCACCATCGCCGCCGCGACCCGCGCGCCGGTGGTGTTCTGCCCGACGGGCAAGGCCCTGGACGAGGCCCTGGTGCCGAGCCTGCGGGCGGCCTTCTACGTCAACCACGGTGCGAAGAACAACCACTGCGTCCGCTTCTCGCAGCTCACGCACGTGCAGTTGCACCACGGCGACAGCGACAAGGCACCCAGCGCCAACCCGGTCGCGGCGATCTTCGACAAGATCTTCGTGGCCGGCCAGGCCGCGATCGACCGGTACGCCCGGGCCGGCGTGGAGATCCCCGCCGAGAAGTTCGTCGTGGTCGGCCGGCCCCAGGTGGAGGCGATCGAGGTACGCCGGGAGCCGACCCCCGGCCTGACGCGGCCGACCGTGCTCTACACGCCCACCTGGACGGGGCACCACGCCGACGCGAACTACTGCTCACTGCCGGTCGCCGAGACGGTGATCCGTCGGCTGCTGGACCGGGGCGCCACGGTGATCCTGCGGGCCCACCCGTACACGGCGCAGAACCCGGCGTCGGCCCGGCAGCTGGCCCGACTCACCGAAATGCTGTCGGCGGACCGGGCGAGGTCCGGCCGGGCCCACCTGTGGGGGGCGGCGGCCAGCCGGGAGCTGACCCTGACCGAGTGCGTCAACCGGGCCGACGCGCTGATCTCGGACGTCTCCGGGGTCATCTCCGACTGGCTCTACTCCAACAAGCCGTACGCGGTCACCGACATGCACGCCGACGGTGAGCATTTCGTCGCGCGGTTCCCCCTCGCCGGCTCCGGTTACGTGCTGCGTCAGGACATGTCCAACATTGACAATGTGTTGACCGAACTGCTCGACACCGACCCGAAGGCGGCCGCCCGCTGGGCCACCCGCACCCGCTACCTGGGTGACTTCCCCACCGAGTCGTACGCCGAGGCGTTCCTCGACGCCGCCCGCCGCGAACTCGACCCCGGCTGGGCTCCGCTGGGGGCGCGCGCCGCGGACGCGGTCACGCAGAGCGATTCGCCGCTGTCCCCCACCGCCTGATCCACCCACCGCCTGACCGCTCCGTCGCCACCGACCGGAGCGGCCTTGATGTGTCGAAGATCACCATGATATATTCGTCACTGAAAACATTCATGTTCATCTTCATTCTTGCTGCCGGGAAGCCGAGCGACGGGATGCCGCCGGCTCCTACCGGCGATGCGGCGCGCCCACTCGCCGCCACGTCTCTCGCTCAAGGAGCACGCATGCCAACCGTCCTCCGTCGGCTCACCCTCTGGCTCGGCGCGGTCGCGCTCGCCGTATCGACCGCGCTGGCCGGCCCGACGGCAGCCCAGGCCGCGGCGCCGGCCTGGCCCCTGCTGAGCAACGGCTCGACCGGCCCCAACGTCACCAGCGCCCAGTACCTGCTCCGCCACCGCGGCTACAGCATCACGGTCGACGGCCAGTACGGCACCGGCACCACCTCGACCGTGAAGACGTTCCAGTCGGCCAACGGCCTCTCTGCCGACGGCGTCATCGGGGCGCAGACCTGGGGCAAGTTGGTGGTCACCCTGAGCGCCGGGGCCAACAACGACGCGGTCCGCGCGCTGCAGACCTCGCTCAACAAGCACGGCTACGGCCTGGCCGTCGACGGCGCCTGGGGCCCCGCCACCACCTCGGCGGTGCAGTCGTTCCAGTCGCGCAACGGCCTCGCCGTCGACGGCATCGCCGGGCCGACGACCTGGCAGTACCTGATCGGCGGCAGCGGCAGCAGCGGCGGCACCGGAAACTACCGCCTGATCATCGGCAAGTCGGTGCTGCCCCGCAGCGCCTACACCAGTCGGCACCACGACTACCCGGCGATCGACCTGCCCGTGGTGACCGGCACAACCGCGTACGCGATCACCTCCGGAACCATCGGGTACGCCGGCGGCAGCTGCGGCCTCGGCATCGGCATCACCGGCGACGACGGCGCGTACTACCTCTACTGTCACCTGTCGTCGCGCTCGGTCGCGTCCGGCTCGCGGGTCGGTGCCGGTCAGGTGCTCGGCTACACCGGGGCCACCGGCAACGTGACCGGCCCGCACCTGCACCTGGAGGTCCGGGTCAACGGTGCCAACCGCTGCCCGCAGAACATGCTGCTGGCCCTCTACGACGGCACCGCCGTACCCGCCCCGTCCTCCCTGCCCGCCACCGGCTGCTTCTACTGACGGCAACCCGCGGTCGTGATGTCGTCGCCCTGTCCGCGGGGCGACGACATCACGGCCGGTCGGGCGGCGCGTACGGCGCGAGCAGGTCGAGTACGGCGGCAGGATCCTCGACGTGCGCGTTGTGGCCCAGCCCCGGCAGCGTGATCACCGGGACACCCAACTCCTTGAGCTGCGCGTCGCTCACCATCGGGTCCTGCTCGCCCCGGGCCAGCAGCACCGGCACGTCGGTCGCGGCGAGCAGGGCGGGCAGCCCCGGCTTTCCCACCGCGAACGCGGCCGGGTCCATGGCCAGCCGCCAGCGGCCGTCCTCGCGGCGCAGGCCGGCGTCCACCACCGGGTGGTCGGGGGCGAAGAGCCCGGTCAGCCCGGCGACCCGCAGGTAGCGGCGGGCCGCCTCGTCCCGGCTGGCGAACCAGGTCACCGGCCGCTCGGCCAGCTCACGGGCCTTGCCCAGCTCAGCCGGCGTCCAGGCGACCTTGATGCCGAGCCCGATCACCGCGTCGACCGGCAGCCGCCGCGACCGCGCCGCCAACGCCAGTGCCACCACTCCGCCGAGCGAGTGCCCGAGCAGCACCAGCCGATCCCGGGGGCCGAGCCGCTCGGCCACCGGACCGAGCCCCGCCACCACCCGTTCGGCCAGCGCCTCGAAGGAGTACGTCGGCAGCGGCGGCGACCAGCCGTGGCCGGCCAGGTCGGGCGCGAGCCAGCGGCCCGCCCAACCGCGCTCCAGCAGCGGCGCCCAGGGCAGCCACACCTCGCCGGTGGCGCCCAGACCGTGCAGCAGCAGCAGATGGCGGTTGCCCGTCTCGTCGGCCATACGGCGCAGTGTGCCATCGGAGCGGGGCGACGCGCGAGCACCCGCGTACGAAGTCGGGCACCGGCTCGCAGGAGCCGGTGCCCGACGGGGAGGGTGCGATCAGGCCGAATAGCCGCGGGTGGCGGCCCAGTTCGCCAGGTCGATGGTGGTGATCCAGTACGACGGCAGCGACGGGTCGGCCGAGTCGGCGATCAGCGCGGTCCGGCCGTCGTCCTTGTAGCCGACCACGGCGATGTAGTGGCCGCCGGGGAACGAGTGCCAGCCGCCGTTGGTGTCGGTGGCGGAGCCGGCGATGTTGACCACCACGCCCCGGCCGTTGCCGATCGCGTTGACCAGGTCGGCCTGGAGCTGGTCCATCTGGGCCGGCGTCGCGGCCTGGCCGGAGATCGTGTGCGTCCGGTACGGGCTACCCTTGACCATCTGGTTGAGCCCGCGGGTGGTGTCCTCGGCGGAGTTGGTGCCGTACTCGCCGGCGCGCAGCGGGCCGGCCATCGCGTCCTGGGTGGTCTCGATGCCGGTCGCGCTCAGGGCGTTCCGCACGGCGGCCGGGCCGCAGTTCCAGTAGGCGGTCTGCGCCTGGTAGTGATAGTCGAGGATCTTGGTCGACGGCGGCTTCGGCTTCGCCGCAGCGGTCACGTCCGGGTCTGCCTTGGCCGCGCCGGGCGACGCCGACGGAGACGACTTCGCCGACGCCGAGGGCGACGCGCTCGGCGAGTCGGACTGGGCCGGGGCCGGGGCCGGGGCCGCAGCGGCCGCCCGCGCCTCGCCACGGCTGGCCACCTCATTGAGGCGGGGAGCCAGCTCGGTGACGGCGGCGGTGTTCTCCTGGCGGACGGGTGCTTCGTTGGCGCCGGCCACCGCGGCGGTGGCGCCGCCGGCCAGCACGAGAGCCGCGGCGGAGCCGGCGACGATCTGGTACGGACGCTCGGTCGCGAGCCGCCGCAGCTGACGCTTCAGGTGGTGCTTCACGTGTTCCTCCACGAGGGGCCGAGCGGCACACGCCGGCCTGACGCGCGGATGAACTCACGCGCGTTGCGGGGCGGGCTGGCCGCGGGGTGGGAAGGCGCCCGGGTGAGCCGGGCTGCGGGGGCGGTTGCCGAAACTCGGCTCGCCGGTCAGGCGAGCAGGGGCACCGCGACGCCGTGGAGGATCGGGGTGGAACGGGGGGTGGTGCGCACGAGGATGGCACTCCTTCCGTAACCGCCTACCGGGTTAGCTGACGGATTCGGGCGGGAAGTACGCCCTACCGCGGGCCGCAGCTCGCGGATTCACCCCGGTGTTGCCCTGGGTCCCCGGTTCGTGAGATCACGATTGAGCGGGTCGGCACGGCGTCGCCATTTGCGACCGGGAACCGCACCGGACGCGCCGACACTACCGGTGGGCTCGCCCCTCTGCCAAGCACTCCTACCTGCTTAAACATCGGATTCAGCGGCCCTGACCGGAACAGCAGACAACTGACGCCACTCAATGGGACATGCAGTTATCAGGGAACCGTCGGGCCGGAATCGGACATCGAGTGAACGATCGGCCGGGAATTGCGGCAGTTCATCGACCAAGCCGACCCGGATGACCGTTTCCCCGCTCGTGGTGAGCTGGCTCACCGGATTTGAATAACGATTCAGCCCACCCGCGCCGGTCGGAAGCGGGCGGCGCGTACGCCGGACGACACCGCCGCGCGAGCCGGGGCCACCGGCCCGGTGCGGCGTACCGGGACCGGGCCGGGGCGCAGCGCCTCGGCAGCGGCGTACGCCTCGGCGGCCAGGGTGCGGGCCGCCTCGGCGGCCACCTCGGCGTCGCGCCACGCCCGCTGCTCCCGCTCGGCGGCGGCCCGCCAACCGGCCCGCCGGCCGTCGCGTACCGCCCGGGCCAGGACGATCTCCTGCTCGGCCGGGTGCCGGCGCGGGTCCCACCCGTTACGGCCGGCGAGGACGTCGGCGAGTTGCCGGGCGGTCAACTCGCCCCGCCAGTGCGCCGCCATCGCCGCCCGGTGCAGCCACCGCTCCCGGGCCGCGTACTCGGCCGGCGTGCGCGGGGTGCGCGGCTCGGGCAGCACGGCGGCCCCGGCGAGGCGCCGGGCGATCGTCTCGGCCTCGTCGTACGCCCGCCAGGCCCGCTCGGCCGCCGCCTGAGTGGTCAGCCACTGCTCGCGACGCCGGCGGGCGGTCTGTGCGGCCCCGGCGGCGGCAACTGCCACCTCGTCGGCGTATCGGCGCAGGTCGGCGCGGCGGGCCGCCTCCTCGGCGGCCGGATCGGGGCCGGGATCAACCGGGCGTTCCGGTCGGGTGACCAGCATGGTCAACACGCCCAGGGCGAGCACGAGCAGGATCGACCAGATGGCGGCGGCCGTGGGGACACTGGTGAGGAAATGGTAGAGAACGGTCTTGTGCATGGTCGGCACCTCACGGGAAGACGCGGCGGAGAGGTCCGCACGGGCTCGCGGGGCGGGGCGCGACCGGATGCGGGCGCCGCCGGGCCGCCGTCGAGCGGGTGCGGGGTGAGGGTTCGGTCGGTACGGGGAACGCGGTCGGTGACCCGCGGGATCGTCAGCGGGCCGGCGGGGCCCGGGAGCCGACGGCCGCCGGGACCAACCCGGCCAGGACGGGCCCGGCTACCGGGGTGACCACGACCACACGCCGCGCCGCCGAGTCGGGTACGACGACCGGAATGCCCACCGCGTCGGAGCCGGACCCCCACTGTCGACCGCGCGCGTCGGAGCGCATCACGCCGGATGCTGCCGTGCCGGCCGGGCCGGCCACCTCGGCGGCCGAATCGGTCCAGCGGATCAGGACCCGGCGGCCCGGGCCGGCGGAACCGGGCGCGGGGGTACCGAGGTGCGCCGCCCGGAGAGGCGACGTGTCGACGGCGAGGGTGTGGGCAGCCGCGTGAGCCGCCACGGCCGGGCCGATGGGCACCGTCGCGGCGCCGATCGAGCAGGAGACGACCACAGCGAGGCTGGCCAGCATGCGGGCCGTCCAGCGCGCCACCCACCACATGGGGCAGGTGAGCGCGATCGGGAGCACGGGCCCAAATTACCGCCGAAACGACCGGAACGCACCGTCGCCGGGCGTGTCGCCCCGACCGGGACCAGGGCGCGGCCGCCCTTTATCGAGCCTGCCCAATAGCATACAATTCGCATTCCTGCACGGAACGGGGATCGCGCGCTGCCGGACCGGTCCGGTTCCCGCCGGGCGCCGCGACGCCCGGGATGGAAGGTGGACAACTCCGGATGCATCAGCGGATCCTGCTCCGCGCCCGCAAGGGTCCGTTCGACGTCGTCACCCCAGAGGAGACCTTCGAACGGAACTGGATCGGCGACAACAGCGGCAACCTGGTCTTCAGTCACGCCGCGTACAAGCTGCTGGCCACCTCGACGGCGAAGATCACTCCGTCGCGGTGGTTCCGGGCCGACCCGCGCACCGCGGCCGAGATCAACGAGAAGTACGACGTCTTCGTGATCCCGCTGGCCAACGCGTTCCGGCGCAGCTACGCGCACCGACTGGAATCGATGACCCGGCTGATCGAGCGGTTGAAGATCCCGGTGGTGGTGTTCGGGGTCGGGGTGCAGACCAACGTCGACGGCGACCGTGACTACCTACGCCCGATCGACGAGCCGGTCCGCGCCTTCTGCCGGGCGGTGCTCGACCGATCGCACAGCATCGGCGTACGCGGCGAGGTCACCGAGGACTACCTGCGCACCCTGGGCTTCTCCGCGGTCGAGCAGATCGGCTGCCCGTCGATGTTCCTGCACGGCGACAGCCTCCGCATCGACAAGCCGAAGGCGACCCTGAGCACCGAAGACCGGATCGCGCTCACCATCTCGCCGTACGTCTCCTCGATGGCCGACATCGTCACCCACCACCACCAGCGCTACCCCAACCTGCGCTACGTGCCTCAGGACCTGAAGACCCTGGGCACCCTGCTCTACGGCGACGCCGCCGAGCACCGAGGCAAGCAGAGCGACATTCCCGTGCACACCTCGCACCCGCTCTTCGTCGAGGACAAGGTGCGGATGTTCATCGACCCGTCCACCTGGATGGAATACCTCTCCGGCTTCGACTTCGCCTTCGGCACCCGCATCCACGGCACCATCACCGCACTACTCGCCGGCACCCCCGGCTACCT
>NZ_JBEYIX010000005.1:202424-212593 GCF_040636055.1 Micromonospora sp. NPDC006766
ACTGCAACAGACCATCGACTCACTACAAGCCCAACAGCTACGCGAACGGGTACGACAAGCCGTCCGAGGACCAATCCGCCGACTGCTACGCCGCTGACCCTCGTACGCCTGTTCGAACATCGAGTAGGATCGGCGGGGTGTCCGACCTCGCGTACCAGCCCTCGATGCTCGACTTCGCCGCGCAGGGGCCGGCTCTGGGCCCGCTCGCCGGTCGGCTGCGCCGACACCAGCTGAGCCGCGGCGCCTGGGTCGACCACCTGCCGAGCTGGGTGCGGGGTTCCGACCCGGTGCTCGACGTCCTGCTGCACGACGTGCCCTGGCGGGCCGAGCGCCGCACCATGTACGACAACGAGGTCGACGTCCCCCGCCTGCTCTGCTGGTACGCCGCCGGCCGGCCGCTGCCCCACCCGGTGCTCACGGCCGCGCGCACGGCGCTCACCCGGCACTACGCGCCCGAGCTGGGTGAGCCCTTCGTCACCGCCGGGATGTGCCTCTACCGCGACGGCCGGGACAGCGTCGCCTGGCACGGTGACACCCTCGGCCGGTCGGCCCACGTCGACACCATGGTCGCCATCGTCTCCTTCGGCTCCCCGCGCCCGCTGCTGCTGCGGCCCCGCGGCGGTGGGCCGAGCCTGCGCTTCCCACTCGGGCACGGCGACCTGGTGGTCATGGGTGGTTCCTGCCAGCGCACCTGGGAGCACGCCGTGCCGAAGACCACCCGGCCGGTCGGTCCTCGGGTCAGCGTCCAGTTCCGTCCGGCCGGGGTGGCCTGACCCCAGCCCGTTCCGGGCCGCGCCCAGCGGCGTGATACAAACAGCCCTCAGGGTCGATCACGCCCCCGTCACCTCTCGACGCGAAGGGCGCAGCATGACCCAGTCCCCCACCGAACCGCGATCCCGCTGGTCCCCCTGGCAGCTGCACGGCGACGGCCGGTCCATCCGACCCGGCGACGTGGTGCATCCCGAGCAGCGGCTCACCTGGCCGCGCACGCTCGGCGTCGGCGTGCAGCACGTGGTCGCGATGTTCGGCGCGACCTTCACCGTGCCGCTGATCACCGGCTTCCCCCCGGCCACCACGCTTTTCTTCTCCGGGCTGGGCACGCTGCTCTTCCTGCTGATCACCGGCAACCGGCTGCCCTCGTACCTGGGCTCGTCGTTCGCGTTCATCGCCCCGGTGCTGGCCGCCAAGGCCGGTGGCGGCATCGGCCCGGCGCTCGGCGGCATCGTGGTGGTCGGCGCGGTGCTGGCCCTGGTCGGCGTGGTCGTGCAACTGGCCGGGGCGCGCTGGATCGACGCGCTGATGCCACCCGTGGTGACCGGCGCGATCGTCGCGCTGATCGGGCTCAACCTCGCCCCGGTCGCCTGGGACGGCGGCGGCAGCGGCGGGGTGAAGGCCCAGCCGCTGATCGCGGTGGTCACGCTGGCCGCGATCCTGCTCGCCACCGTGGTCTTCCGGGGCTTCCTGGCCCGGCTGTCCATCCTGCTCGGCGTGGTGGTCGGCTGGGTGCTGGCCGCGCTGCTCGGCCAGCTGGACCCGACGGCGGTCACCGGGCTGAAGGAGGCCGCCTGGGTGGGGCTGCCCCAGTTCCACGCGCCCAGCTTCAGCGGGCGGGCGGTGGTGCTGGTCATCCCGGTGATCCTGGTGCTGATCGCAGAGAACGCCGGGCACGTCAAGGCGGTCGCCGCGATGACCGGCCGCAACCTCGACCGCGACATGGGCCGGGCGTTCCTCGGCGACGGCATCGCCACCATGCTCGCCGGCTCGGGCGGCGGTTCCGGCACCACCACGTACGCGGAGAACATCGGCGTGATGGCGGCGACCCGGGTCTACTCGACCGCCGCGTACTGGGTGGCCGGTCTGGCGGCGGTGCTGCTCGGGCTGAGCCCGAAGTTCGGCGCCCTGATCCTCACCGTCCCGGCCGGCGTGCTGGGCGGGGCGACCACCGCGCTCTACGGCCTGATCGCCGTTCTGGGGGCCCGGATCTGGATCGAGAACCGGGTCGACTTCCACGACCCGATCAACCTGATGACCGCCGCCGTCGCGGTGATCGTCGGTGCGGCAAACTACACCCTCACCGCCGGTGACCTGTCGTTCAGCGGCATCGCGCTGGGCACCGCCGCCGCCCTGGTCATCCACCACGGCATGCGCCTCATCGCCCACCTCCGCAACACCACCCCAGCCTCCCGCCGAGGCCCCGAGCCCGAACTCTGACCCACCCCATCCCCGGCCATTCCCGGCCACCCGGGCGATCATGAGGTTGGCTGGGTGGACCGATTCGCCGCCGCCAACCGCATGGTCAACCCGCCAGGCAAGGGGCCGGCAGCGCGCCGGCCCCTTGCCTGGGTACGGGTCAGTCGCGTTCGATCTGGTGGCCTACCACCGACGGGCCGAGCATGACGGCGAAGCCGGAACCGTCGCGGCGAGGGTCGGCCGGGGGCAGGTCCACCGGGTCGCCGTTGGCGGTCGCGCCGACCGGACGCGGGCCCACCCAGGCCACCGTCAGGTCCACCTCGCCCTTGAGCAACCGCTGCGCCCGCACCCCGCCGGTCGCCCGCCCCTTCGCCGGGTACGCCTTGAACGGGGTCACCTTGACGGTGGCGCCCGTCGAGGTGACCACCATTGGCTCGCCGTGCCCCGGGTCGTCGGTGCTGACCGCACCGAAGAACACCACGTGCGCCCCGGCTGGCAGGTTGATGCCGGCCATGCCGCCGCCCTTGAGGCCCTGCGGCCGCACCAACGCGGCCGCGAAGCGCAGCAGCGACGCCTCCGAGGAGATGAACGCCAGGGCTTCGGCACCATCGGTCAACCAGCTCGCCCCGACCACCTCGTCGCCGTCGCGCAGCGAGATGACCTCGAACTCGTCCGAACGCACCGGCCACTCGGGGGCGCAGACCTTCACCACACCCTGCCGGGTGCCCAGCGCCAGGCCGGGCGAGCCCTCGGCGGTGGGGCCGAGCGGTGCCAGCCCCACCACCGTCTCACCGGGCTCCAGCGGCACCAACTCGGCCGCCGACATGCCGCCCCGCAGCGACACCGTGCCGGACTGCTCGGGCAGCACCGGCAGCGGCAGCACGTCGACTTTGAACGCGCGGCCGGCGCTGGTGACCAGGAGCACCCGGCCGCGCGCCGTGGAGTGCACCACCGCGCGTACGGCGTCGTGCTTGACCCGGCCGCTGCGCCGGCGCCCCTCGGCGGCCTCCTCCGACTCGGCCGCGGTCCGGGCGACCAGCCCGGTCGCGGAAAGGATCACCTGGCACGGGTCGTCGGCGACCTCCAGCGGCCCGGCCGGCACGGAGGCCGCTAGAACCTCCTTGAGGTCGCCGTCGACCAGGGTGGTGCGGCGCGGGGCGCCGAACTGCTTGACCACGGCGGCCAACTCGTCGGAGACCAGCTTCCGCAGCACCTTCTCGTCGTCGAGGATCCTCGACAGGTCGGCGATCTCGGCGCGCAGCTTCTCCTGCTCGGCCTCCAGCTCCAGCCGGTCGTATTTGGTCAGGCGTCGCAGCGGAGTGTCCAGGATGTAGGTCGCCTGGATCTCGGAGAGTTTGAACTTCTGCATCAGGCCGTCCTTGGCGGCCTGGGCGTCCTCGCTGGCCCGGATCAGCTTGACCACCCTGTCGATGTCGAGCAGGGCGATCAGCAGACCGTCGACCAGGTGCAGCCGCTCCTCGCGCTTGCGCTTGCGGTAGGCGCTGCGCCGGGTCACCACCTCGTAGCGGTGGGCGAGGAAGACCTCCAGCAGCTCCTTGAGCCCCAGCGTCCGCGGCTGGCCATCCACCAGGACCAGGTTGTTGATCCCGAAGGACTGCTCCAGCGGGGTGAGCCGGTAGAGATCGGCCAGCAGCGCCTGCGGGTTGACCCCGACCTTGCACTCGATGACCAGCCGGGTGCCGTTCTCCCGGTCGGTGAGGTCCTTGACGTCGGCGATGCCGGTCAGGCGCTTGGTCTTGTTGACCTCGTTGGTGATCGCCGCGATCACCTTCTCCGCGCCGACGCCGTACGGCAGCTCGGTGACCGTGATGGCCTGCCGGCCCCGGCTGCCCTCCAGGGGGCCGATCTCCACCCGGCCGCGCATCCGCACCACGCCGCGCCCCGTCTCGTACGCCCGGCGCACCTCGTCGAGGCCGAGCAGCAGCCCGCCGGTGGGCAGGTCCGGGCCGGGGACGAACTCCATGAGCTTGTCCAGCGTGGCGTCCGGGTGGTTGATCAGCCAGCGGGCCGCCTGGACGACCTCGCGCAGGTTGTGCGGGATCATGTTGGTGGCCATGCCGACCGCGATGCCGGACGCGCCGTTGACCAGCAGGTTGGGGAAGGCCGCCGGGAGCACGGTGGGCTGGGTGAGCGAACCGTCGTAGTTGGGCTCGACGTCGACGGTGTCCTCGCCCAGCTCACCGACGAGCAGCATCGCTTCACGAGAAATCCGACATTCGGTATATCTTGCCGCCGCCGGGCCATCGTCCGGGCTTCCAAAGTTTCCATGCCCATCGATGAGTGGCACGTTCAGCGAGAAATCCTGAGCGAGTCGCACCATGGCGTCATAGATCGCAGAGTCGCCGTGCGGGTGGTAGCGGCCCATCACGTCACCGACCACGCGGGCCGACTTCACATGCGCCCGGTCGGGGCGGAAACCGGAGTCGTACATCGACCAGAGGATGCGTCGGTGCACCGGCTTCAGGCCGTCCCGGGCGTCCGGCAGGGCCCGGGAGTGGATGACCGAGAAGGCGTACTCCAGGTAGGAGTCGGAGACCTCGGTGACCAGCGGGTTGTCGAAGACCCGCGCGCCAGCCTGGTCGAACGCGGACAGGTCGGCGCGGGCGCGGTCGTCCTTACGGCGTGCCATGGTTCAGCTTTCCTTCCGAAACGAACCCGGTGATCAGGCGTCGATGGCTTGGCGGTCGACCCGGTCGGCCGACTCGATGAGCCAGTTGCGGCGGGGTTCGACCTTCTCCCCCATGAGCAGTTCGAGGATCCGCTCGGCGGCCTCGACGTCGTCGAGGGTGATCCGGCGGACCGCCCGGGTGGCCGGGTTCATGGTGGTCTCCCAGAGCTCGTCGGCGTCCATCTCGCCGAGGCCCTTGAAGCGCGGGATCGGGGTGACGATCTGCTTGCCGGCCTTCTCCAGCTTGCGGACCGTCGCCTCCATCTCGGCCTGGGTGTAGGTGTAGATGGTCTGCGGGTTGCGCCCCTTGGTAGTGATCTTGTGCAGGGGCGGCATCGCCGCGTAGAGCCGGCCCGCCTCGATCAGCGGCCGCATGTAGCGGGCGAAGAGCGTGATCAGCAGGGTACGGATGTGCGCGCCGTCGACGTCCGCGTCGGCCATGATCAGCACCCGGCCGTAGCGCAACGCCGACAGGTCGAAGGTACGCCCCGAGCCCGCGCCGAGCACCTGCACGATCGCCGCGCACTCGGCGTTGTCCAGCACCTGCTGGAGGTTCGCCTTCTGCACGTTGAGGATCTTGCCGCGGATCGGCAGCAGGGCCTGATATTCGGACGAACGGGCCATTCTGCTCGTACCGAGGGCGCTGTCCCCCTCGACGATGAACACCTCGCTGCGGTCCACGCCGGTGGCCCGGCAGTCGACCAGCTTGGCCGGCATCGACGCGCCCTCCAGGGCGGTCTTGCGCCGGGCCGCGTCCTTCTGCTGCTTCTGGGTGAGCCGGACCCGGGCCGCGTCGACGATCTTCTGCAGCACCGTCCGGGCCTCGGTCTTGGTCTTCCGGTCGTCCAGCCAGGCCTTGAGGTGCTGCTCGACGATGCTCTGCAGCACCTTGGTGATGCCTGCGGTGGAGAGCTCGTCCTTGGTCTGTGCGGTGAACTGCGGCTCGGGGATGCGTACGTGCACCACCGCGGTCATGCCCTCCAGGACGTCGTCCAGGGTGGGCGCGTCCTCCTTCGGCTTGAGCAGGCCGCGGGTGTTACGGGCGGCCTCGGCGAGGGTCCGCACCAGGGCCCGCTCGAAGCCCTTGCGGTGTGTGCCGCCGTGCGCGTTGCGGATGGTGTTGGTGAAGCACTCGACGGTGCGCTCGTAGCCGGTGCCCCAGCGGAACGCGACCTCGACCTCGGCCCGACGCTGCACGTTGGACTGCATCACGCCGTTGGCGTCGGCGGCGTTCTCCCGGTAGGTCCCCTCGCCGGTGACCAGCAGGGTGCCGGAGACCGGCCGGTCGCCGGCCGGGGCGAGATATTCCACCATGTCGGTGAGGCCGTTGGGGAAGTGGAAGCTCTCCTCGACGGCCTCCTCCCCGGTCTCGTCGCGCAGCCGGTACGCCACGCCGGGCACCAGAAAGGCGGTGTTACGCAGCTTGAGCCGGACCGCCTCGGTGTCGAGCGCGGCGCCGGTCTCGAAGTAGCGCGGGTCGTGCCACCAGCGGATCGAGGTGCCGGAGCGCTGGCCCCGCTTCATCGCGCCGACGATCTGCAGACCGGGACCGGGGGTGAAGGGCGCGTCCGGGCCATCGCCGTCGAAGATTCCCGGTACGCCGTGCCGGAACGACATCGCGTGGATCTTGCCGCCGCGGCGGACCGTGACGTCGAACCGCCGGGAGAGCGCGTTGACCGCGGAGGCGCCGACGCCGTGCAGACCGCCGGAGGTCTTGTAACCCGAGCCGCCGAACTTGCCGCCGGCGTGCAGCCGGGTCAGCACCAGCTCCACGCCGGAGATCCCGGACTTGGCGTGCACGTCGGTGGGGATGCCCCGGCCGTCGTCGTCGACCTGGACCGAGCCGTCGCCGTGCAGGATCACGTCGATCTTCGTGGCGTGACCCGCGACGCCCTCGTCGGTGGAGTTGTCGAGGATCTCGTTGACGAGGTGGCCCACGCCACGGCTGTCGGTCGAGCCGATGTACATGCCGGGGCGCTTGCGGACGGCGTCGAGGCCCTCCAGGTGCGTCAGGTCGTCGGCCCCGTACAGGGTCTCAGGCTGTGCGGTCAACTGGTCGTACTCCCAGGTCTCGGCGGTGTGGTGCCGCTCACCGGCTCGCTCACCGTCGGCGGCGCGCCGGAGCGAGCCTAGCCCGGCGCCCCGACAGGGCTGTGGCACCGGGTGCGGTGCGGCGTCCGGTTGGGCTGCGGCGTCGGTGCCGCTGCCCGGTCCAGGGCTGCCCCGGGCAGGCGAGGAGGCGTCCAGGCACGACAACGCTCCCACCCACCGGTTGTCTTCCCCGGCTGCGGCCACCCGGGCCGGACGACCAGGATTACCCGACAATCGGGACCTTCGACCCTAAAGAGGAATTCTGGATTCCTGTTCCGTGGGGTTCGACCCAGTCGACACCCGAAGGAGTGGTTGTGCTCTCGGAATCCTCAGCAGCAGCGGTGGCGGCCACCCTGCCCGCGGTGCAGGCCCACGGTGAGGCCGTCACCGGCCGGTTCTACCAGCGAATGTTCGATGCCCACCCGGAGTTGCTCAACATCTTCAACCAGGGCAACCAGGCCACCGGACAGCAGCAGGCCGCGCTGGCCGCCGCCGTGGTCGCGTACGCCGAGCACCTGACCGGCGTCAGCGGTCTGCCCTGGGGGCCGATCCTGGACCGGATCGCCCACAAGCACGCCTCGCTCGGCATCACCGCCACCCAGTACCCGATCGTCGGGCGTCACCTGCTCGCCGCGGTCGGTGAGGTGCTCGGCGACGCCGTCACCCCCGAGGTCGCGGCCGCCTGGGACGAGGTGTACTGGCTGCTGGCGTGCAAGCTGATCGCTCGGGAGGCGCGCCTCTACACCATCGCCGACGTGGCGGAGGACGGCTCGGTGTGGCGGGACTGGCGGGTGGCGGAGCGGACCCGGGAAACCGTCGACGTCGGGTCGTTCGACCTCGTGCCGGCCGACGGCGGGCCGGTGCCCACCTTCACCCCGGGCCAGTACGTCTCGGTGGCGGTCGACCTGGACGGCGGCCAGCGCCAGCAGATCCGGCAGTACAGTCTCTCCGGACGGCCCGGCGCCGACCACTGGCGGATCACCGTCAAACGGGTACGCGGCACCGCCGGCGCGCCCGACGGCATCGTCTCCACGCACCTACACGAACAGGTGGCCGTCGACGACACGCTCCGGCTCAGCCCACCGTTCGGCGAGGTCAGTGCGGTCGGCGACGGCGGGCCGCTGCTGCTGGTCAGCGCCGGCATCGGTCTCACCCCGGCGATGGCGGCCCTGGAGCACCTGGCCGCCACCGAGCCCGAACGGCCGGTGGCGCTGGTGCATGCCGACCGCACCGGGGCCGGGCACGCCCGCCGCCAGGAGCTGCCCCGACTTCAGCAGCGGTTGCCGAACCTGTCGGTGCAGCTCTGGTACGAGGACGCCGCCGACGGCGAACTGGCCGGGCTCAAGGCGGAGATCGCTGAGGGCCGGGTCGACCCGGAGCTGATCCCGCTCGCTCCCGGGGTCCAGGTGCACCTGTGTGGACCGGTGCCGTTCATGGCCGGGGTCCGGGGCGGCCTGCTGCGCAGGGGCGTACCGGCGGAGCGGATCGCGTACGAGGTGTTCGGCCCAGGAATGCTGCGCGCTACCCGCCGGTAGCTTGCCGCCGTAGGCTGAGCCGATGAGCGGGGAGTACACACAGGAGTTCATCGACGTCGCCGGGGCGCGCCTCGGCATCCAGGTCCACCCGGAACCGGCTGGGCCGCCCGGCGCGCCGGTGGTGGTGATCTGGCCGGCAATGGGCGTACGCGCCCGCTACTATCGTCCGTTCGCGGCGGCGCTGCGCGACGCCGGTCTGGCCGTGATCGTGGCCGACCTGCGCGGCACCGGCGAGAGCACCCCACCGCCCGCTCGCACCTGCCGGTACGGCTACGCCGAACTGACCGCCGACGTGGGCGCGGTGTTCGAGGCGCTCAAGCCCCGGCTGGACGGCCGGGTCCGGGTGCTGCTCGGCCACTCCCTCGGCGGGCAGGTCGCGGTGCTGCACCAGGCCCTGCACGACGCCGACAAGGTGGACGGCCTGGCCCTGGTGGCGGTCGGCCTGCCCTGGTGGCGAAGCTACCCGGGCCTGCGCGGCTGGGGTGTGCTGCCGTACACCCAGGGGATCGCGGGGGTCGCCCGGCTGCTCGGGGTCTGGCCGGGCTGGGGGTTCGGGGGCCGGCAGGCACGCGGGGTGATCCGGGACTGGGCGTACACCGCCCGGACCGGCCGGTTCCCGGTGCTCGACGGGGTCGACACCGAGTCGGCGGTCGGACGGGTACGCACCCCGGTCCTCGCGGTCAGCGTGGACGACGACCAGTACACGCCGCACGACACGCTGGATCACCTCTGCGCCAAGCTCACCGCCGCCCCGGTGGCCCGACACCGTTACACCGTGACCGAGGCCGGCGCCCCGCTGGACCACTTCACCTGGGTACGCGCCGCCACCCCACTGGCCGCCCGGGTCGCCGCCTTCGCCGCCACCCTGCCGGGGGCGTAGCCGGCCGCTACGCGGGTAACCCGCACCACCCGAACACGGCGGAGGGGGATCAGATGTCCGAACGGCACACGGCGTTGCGCTCAATGCACGATCTGGGCCTGGCGGCCTGGTTCGGCGGGTCACTGATGGGCGCGCTCGGCGTCAACGGCGCGGCGGCGAAGATCGACGACTCCACGCAGCGGTTACCGGTTGCGGCGGCCGGCTGGGCCCGCTGGACCCCGGTCAACGCGGCGGCGATCGGCGCGCACCTCGCCGGCGCGGTCGGCGAGCTGATCACGGAAAGCCCACGGATGGCCAGGCAGCAGGGAGTCGGCAAGGTCAGCGCGGTGAAGACGGCGCTGACCCTGGGTGCGCTGGCGGTGACCGGATACAGCCGGATGCTCGGCATGAAGCTGCAGAGGTCGGGGCGCCCGCCGGTCGACGGGATCACCGAACCGGGTTACCAGACCCCCGCAAGCGTCGCCTCCTGTCAGCGGCAGATGAAGCTACTCCAGTGGGCGATCCCGGCGCTGACCGGCGCGCTGGTGGTGGTCACCGCGTACATGGGCGAGCAGCAGAAGCCGGGCCAGGTGTTCCGGGGCATGCTCGGCCGGGCCGGCGGGCTGATGTCGTCGCCGATGATGGTCGGCAAGGCGATCGGGATGGGCGCGCCGAAGATCGGCAAGGCCGCCGCGTTCGGTGCGCCGAAGGTCGGCAAGGTCGCTGCCATGGGCATGGCGACCCGGCACCTGGTCGGGGCCGGCCATTGACCCGTGCGGTCGGCGGCGGCCCACAACGGCGTGGC